>CAMHTE010000039.1 GCA_946187975.1 uncultured Bacteroidales bacterium
AGACAATCATCTTGTTGTCATTCTTAAGGGCCTTCAGCCAAGACTGAATGTAGGCGGCCGAGTTGTTGAACGCACGTTCATTTTCGATGCCGATGCGGTTACAAAGCATAGCAGAGCCAATCTCGGCAACAAGCTCCTCGCGGGAGTAATCCTTATCACCAAATCGTGTGATGGCGTTTTCAGACTTCCGGTTGCAGCGGGATTCATGCATAGCGGTGTGATTAATTGTTGCTGTAAGAATATGGCAAATCTTCGGTTTTGGTGCCTCGAGAAAGGTTGGGAGAGTCGCTCAGGGTGAAGTCCAGCCGTGCACCACCAGTGAGTTCGTTGTGGCGAAGGTAATTACGGGTAACGCGGCGGCCATTGATTCTGAAGTTGTCGACGTAGGGAGTCCGGGCGATTTTGTCTGAATCACCTGCAGAGGCGCGGCAGCTTCCCTTCACTCCGGCACGCACGACCAGATTCCCTCCGGGAAGATGAACAGTAGCTTTTCGGAACAGCGGGGTGCCCAGGGCGTATTCGGTGCTGGTCGGACATACAGGATAGAAGCCCAAGGCGGAGAATACGTACCAGGCAGAGGTCTGGCCGTTGTCTTCGTCGCCGCAATAGCCGTCTGGTGCCGGGGTGTAGAATTTCTCCATCACTTCGCGGATGCGGGCCTGGGCCTTCCACGGAGAACCGCACCAGTTATACAGATAAAGCATGTGCTGGATGGGTTGGTTGCCGTGGGCGTAATTGCCCATATTCATAATCTGCATCTCGCGTATTTCGTGGATAGTGAATCCGTAGTAGCTGTCATCGAAATCAGGAGGCATCGAGAAGACGCCGTCAAGCTTGGCCTCAAATGCTTCTTTTCCGCCCATAAGGTCCATTAGGCCTGCCGGATCATGGAATACTGACCAGGTATAATGCAGCGAGTTGCCTTCCGTGAAATCTCCGCCCCACTTCAGGGGATTGAATTCGGCAGGGAAACTGCCGTCGGCATTGCGCCCGCCCATAAGGCCGTAGTCTTCGCGGAACAACTTTCTGTAGTTCTGTGATGCGTTCTCGTAAGGAGCGAGTTCTTCTTCGGATTTGCAGAGGGCCTTGCCGAGCTGCCAGATGCACCAGTCGTCATAGGCATATTCGAGGGTGCGGGCGGCACTCTCGTTGATCCCCACATCGCAAGGGACATAACCGAGTTCGTCGTAGTATTCGTAGCCAAGGCGGCCTGAAGCATCCACGGTCGGGTGGACGGAGTGAGCGCCACCCACGAGCGCATCCCAGAGGGTTTCGATGTCGTAATCTCCCCGAATCCCCTTGAGCCAGGCTTCAGCGACGACCGAAGCGCTGTTGTTCCCTATCATACAGCCGCGATGGCCGGGGCTGGACCACTCAGGGATGAAACCGCTCTCCAGATAGTGGTTCAAGAATCCCTCCTGCATCTTTGATGCCATCTCAGGGTAGACAAGGTCTGTCAGGGAGAACTGCGAGCGGAAGGTGTCCCAGAGGCCGGTGTCCGTGAACAGATAGCCGTCGTGGACCTTGCCGTCATGAGGGCTGTAATGCACTCGCCTGCCCTCTGCCGTAATTTCGCTGAAATCGCGTGGAAACAGAACCGAACGGTACAGGCAGGAGTAGAAGGTCCGCAAATGGTCGATATTGCCATCTTCTATCTCGATGCGCGAAAGGACTTCGTTCCAGCGCTCGCGACCGTCGGCGCAGAGCCTGTCGAAATCACCGTCGCCGAGCTCCAGGAGATTGGTCAGGGCCTGCTCATGGCTGATGAACGAGGCTGCCACCCTCAGACCTACTTTCTGGCCTTTCGAAGTCGGGAACCCGACTATGGCATAGGCCCTGCCATGCTCGTCGACCTGTTTGACCGATGTGAACGGCGTGTCGCACTCGACCACGAAGTACAGCGCGAAGTTGCCGGCTACTCCTCCAGCGTTGATGGTGCTCACGCCGCTTATCGTGCTGCCGCTTATGGTGCATTTGCTGCCGGCAAAACCATCCACCACGAGGTATGAGGTCTCGCGCTCGGGATAGGTGATCCTGAAAGCGGCTGCACGCTCGGTAGGGGTGATTTCAAGATAGGTGTCGTGATCTGCGAGATATACTCCATAATAGTAAGGCTTGGCTGACTCTGCCTTGTGGGAAAACCAGCTTGCACGGGCGTCTTCATCCCATACAGCACCGATCGTGACCGGCATCAGGCTGAACTGGCCGTAGTCATTCATCCACGGGCTTGGCTGATGGGTCATCTTGAAGCCGCGGATCTTGTCTTCTGTATACACGTAGGCCCAGCCGTCTCCCATCCTGCCCGTTTGTGGGGTCCAGAAATGAGTGCCCCAGGGCATCGCTATCGCCGGATATGTATTGCCGGTCGAAAGCGAATGTTTCGACTGGGTGCCGACGAGTGTGGAGACGTAGTCTACGGGCTGCAGCATCTTGCCCTCGGGCCGGGAGCAGGAGACGAGCCATAGAAGCAGAGGCAGGAGTATAAGTCTTGGTTTCATAATTCGATTGAGTTGAGAAGCTCGAGCTTGCCGTCGCCGATGATTTTGAGAATCAGTTCGCCGAAAAGGGTGTTCTGCCATGCGAACCATTCGCGCGTGAAGTTGTAAGGGTTGTCCTTGTGGAAACTCTCGTGTATGAAACCGGTGTTTGCATCGGTTTTCATAATGGTCTCAACGCACCAGCGGATTTCCTCGTCATCGGTTGAGGTGAAAGCCTTCATTAGGATGCTCATCGGCCAGATCATATCATAGCCGATGTGAGGGCCGCCTATGCCTTCGGCGGCCGAACCCCGGAAGAAGTAAGGGTTGTCCCCGCTCCAGACGAACCGTCTGGTATTCTTGTAGATGCGGTCTTTTGCAGGGACGTCGCCAAGATATGGGAGCGCGAGAAGCGACGGCACGTTGGCATCGTCCATGAGGAAGCGGTTGCCGAAACCGTCCACTTCGTAGGCGTAGATCTTTCCGTACTTGGGATGCTTGTAAACTGCGTATTTCCTGAGCGCACCGGCGACTTCGTCGGCCAGGGCACGGCAGTCGGAAGCGAACTGCTTCCGGCCGTTGACCGTCTCCAGAATCTCGGCAGCCTTCCGAAGTGAGCTGACAGCAAAAAAGTTCGACGGCACTAGAAACTCGAAAGTGGTCGCATCGTCCGACGGGCGGAACGAGGATGCAATCAGGCCGACCGGCTTGACAGGCCGGCCAAGGCCATTACACGCCTTCGTGTCGAGCTGGCGGTCGGTGACCCTCGTAAAAGTGTATGGTCCATGACCATCCTTGCGCTGCTGTTCGCGGAATGTCGTATAGACCTTGCGGATGGCTTCGAGCCAGGTGGCGTCGAATACAGATTCGTCGCCGGTGACCTTCCAGTACTCGTACGCCAGGCGGATCACGTAGCAAGGCGAATCAATCTCCCATTTGCGCTCGTGCAGGTTCGGGTCCATCCTGGTGTTGTCGGTCATCCAGCCGGTGCCGGCAGGGCCGTCGTTGAAGGCATTTGCATAAGGGTCTATGCAGAGGAGGCTGAGCTGGCAGCGCACAGTGCCTTCGAGCATCTCCCTAAGATGCTCGTCTTGCCCGGCGAGCCGGAGATATGGCCAGACCTGGGCTCCCGAATCGCGCAGCCACATGGCGTGGATGTCTCCAGTGTAGACAAAAGTACGTGGATTGCCGTTTTCGTCCTTGCCGAAATGCACGGTGGTATCGAGGGTGTTCGGGAAACAGTTCTCGAACATCCAGCGCAACTTGGGGTTGGTGAGCTGAGAAGTGACCTCGGCGATCTTGGCTTCCACTGCTTCGGACACGAAAAGGCGGTCAGCCACTGCGGGCCGGCGCGAAACAAAGTCCTGGGCTCCGGCATAAAGCGGAGACAGGAGAAGGAAAAGAAGTAATATGCGTCTCATAAAAGTTTTCATGGAATGTCGACTTCGACAATATCGGAGTAGTTCCACCTGCGGGTGCCGCTGCCACGGGGCGTGTCGTAGTTGATGCGCGCGGCTGCGCGGATGAAGACTTTCTGTCCGGAGAGTATCGTTCCGTTCGACTTGACCGTAACATTGGTTCCCAGAAGGTCTTCGAACGACGATCCTTCATAAGAGACGGAACTTGACCACCTTGAGTCGCGGGCGCGGTAACCGGCTGTAGATGAGTAGCTGACAAAAAGCTGCACGTCTGTCACATTGGCATACGATTCCTTCCAGTCACCGGATTTCCCGATGGCGGCCTTGAGCTCCTCGCGCGATGTGGCACGGGTCACTTTCACGCGGGCCGTAATCTTGCCGGCACTGACCTGAGGGGAGCCGACGAACTCGACATTGAGGAAAGGCTGAACTGAGAAGTTCACTTCCTTTTCGCCTTTGAGGTGGATGTTGACACTTTCGTCTTTCATGACAGTGCCTTCGGCGTTCTCGATTACGACAGGCACGAAAGGTCCGTCGATGCGGATGTTGTAGTCTGCTTCGAAAAGACGGGCGTTGCGGAAGGTCCCGTCAGGCTTGCAGTAGAAGTCCAGAGGAGTTACGTTGCCCTCCCAGCTTGTCTCGATAAGGCGGACGCGAATGCCTTCGGAGCCCTGGTCGGTCAGCACTGGCGCTCCTGTCTTGGAATCCACGACGCTTCCGTAGAGAACCTCCGAAGGGGCGTCGTAATTGTCCAGCTCAAACAGTTCGCATGAGACCGCACACACCGTGAGCAAAAACATACATATAGGAAGTGGAAATCTTTTCATAATATGCTATCTGTTTGGCTGTTGATCAATATACGCACTTTTCGAGACTTCTCCGCCGGGAATGGCGAAATAATAGTCTATCGTGTCATAAAGAAACTCTTTTTCGCGTGCGAACTGCCAGTTTGCATCGAAGAAGAACTTCTTGTCCACTGAACTGTAGAAAGGATAGAGTCCCCGGAGACGGTATCCGGCAGTATTTCCAATGCAGCTGTAATTTCGCACTTCGCCCCAGAAGCCTGAACGCGCTTCGTAGTGCTGGACTCGCCAGCGGCGGACATCCCACTTCGACTTGTGCTCGAAGGCAAGCTCCTTGCGGCGCTCGCGGCGAACGATGTTGCGGCTGTCGATGTCTGCCTTCAGCGGCTGGGTGAGGGCATCGGCTCCCGCGCGTTCCCTGATGTCCGTGATTGCCTGCGTCGCCACCGCGAGCATGTCGTCGCCTTCAACCGGGCATGCGGCACCTGCGAGTGAAAGTTCGACCCCTGCCTCGGCGGCTGCGAGGAGCACGTCGGCATAGCGCATGAGGATCCATGGTTGCTCGCTCTTGCCCTCGCCGTGCAGGAACGCAGGATCGGGATTGAGCCACTTGCGCAGGTAGAATCCGGACAGATTGGCCTCGTTGCTCGAGCCGTCGCCGGCGTAGAACGGGCCGTTCGCACCGGAAGCGTTCATCTTCACTCCGTCGACATCGACCTGGACCTGCATCGATCCCGAGTAGGGGCTCATAACGAGTCTGCCGTCAGAGAATGCGCTGCTGTTCTGGTAGAAGTTCGAGGTGGCGCGTCCGTATGAATAGTCGTCCCACAGAGGAGAGATCGGAGTGCTTCCTGTATAGATGCCCGTGTAGAGCTCGATTTCCTCTTCGCGGAACTCGTCGCCGGGAAGGATGACGTATGCACGCAGACGAGGCTCCGCGTTTGCGAAGAAATCCATCGTGGTGTCGTATTCCAGATAATGTCCGCTGGTGGGGGAGCTTCCGTCGGTAACTCTTATGGTTCCGTCTGCATAGCGGTCGAATCCGTCGAACAGTTCCACGAAGTCGAGGGTAGGGCAGCTGCCCGAGCAGAGAGGATAACGGAAAATGTAAGGAGAGCAGTAAGCGTCAATCGAGTGGGTGTACGAAGGGTAAGAATACTTGCGGATCAGGATTGCCTCCTTGTTGGAAGTCACGTCGCTGAACAGGTCTACCATATTCTTGTACTGCGCTTCGCGGTCGCCGTCTTTCCATGCGTTCTTGTAGAGGCTGTATCGGCCCGAATCCATTACGGCGCGGGCTGCCTTGTATGCTTCGGAGAAGTAGCGGATGCTGGCTGCCTGCCAGGTGCTCTCGTCGAAGCCGATGACCCTGACACCTGTCTTTTCGCCAAGACCTGTAAGTCGCCCGGGAACGGTCTCGTTGTACTTGGCGACAGAGCCGGCATAAAGCATCGCCTCTGCCTTGTAGGCGAGGGCTGCGTAACGGTTTGCGTATCCGTCGACTGACCCGGTTTCAGGGAGAAGCTGCGCGGCCATGTCGAAATCCGCACAGATCTGATCCCATGTCTCCTCCTCTTCCGCGCGCGGAACCTCGAGTTTATCGGCATCGTTCGGATATGCGATCGTATGGGTTACGAGCGGAATACCGCCGAAGCGGCGTGCCATCTGGTAGAAGGCCATTGCGCGGGCGAAGTATCCCGTTCCGATGTATTCGTTGAGCGCAATCTCCGAGAATGCGCCGCTGTGCTCCGGCATGGTCTCGATAAGATGGTTTGCATAGTAGATGAGCTTGAAAGCCTCGCCCCAGTACGGGGTGCTTTCGCCGCGGAAGGTCTGGCAGACTCCGTCGCGGTTGACTGCCTCACCGCAGCCGTCGATGCCGGGGGCGTTGAGCCAGCCGCTATAATCGAAGCCCCACTCCGCCATGTACTTGAAATCTTCCCAAGGCATGAGGCTGTAGATCTTTGCCATGTAGATTTCGACACCGTTCTCCGAGTTGAGAAGCTCGTCGTCGGTGACGATGTTTTTCGGAGGAAGATAGAGGTTGATGCATGAACTCAGCAAGAGGCTGGAAACTGCTATGATAAAGCCGTATTTTTTCATCTTTCGCTCCTCCTAAAAATTTAAGTTGAGACCTACCGTGACCGTCTTGTTGAGAGGGTACATCCTTCCGTAGTCGGAATCCGGGTGCTCCGGATCGACGTATTTCATACCGGTCAGCGTGAAAATGTTGTAAGCGTTGGCGAAGATCCTCAGGCTCGTGTTCCTGAGTCCGAAATCCTGCAACGTGTAACCAAGTTCGATGCTCTTCAGGCGCAGATAACTTGTGCTGACTCTGTTGAAGGAAGAGTTCTTCAGAGGTGAGTGGCCTGTAAAGGCATGATCCCCGCTCACCCAGGCGAGAGTCTGGTCGTAAGGATTGACCATCTCGGCCGCAGGGTGCCAGCGGTCCAGATAAAGGTCGAGCGCACCGCCCCCGAAGGTGCCCCAAATCGAGTACAGAGGCTCGTCATACATATAAGAACCGAGGGCGGAACCCTGGAACAGGATGCTGAAGTCAAAGTTTTTCCAGCTTCCGTCGAAGGAGAGCGAGTAGTTCATCCAAGGAGTCTGGTCGAAAGCGTATGGATGCTCGTCCAAGCCGTTGATTTCGCCGTCTTCGTTCCAGTCGACGTATTTATAATCTCCGGGAAGCAGATTGTTTTCCTTGTACTGTCCGTATGTCCAGATATCTTCCCAGCCGGTGAACCTGCCTGCGCTTTCGTATCCGAACTGGATGCCCTGATAACGGTTCGTGAGATTGTCGTTGCGCCAGCGGTCGTAGCTGTTTCCATAAGGACCCTGGCCGAGAGCCGTGAGATATTTCTGGCGGGTGATTGTGGCGATACCCTTCACTGCGTAACGGAAGTCTCCGATCTTGTTGCGGTGGCTGAGTTCGAGTTCGAGTCCAAGGTTCATGTCGGAGTTGAGGTTCTCCACCGGAGCGGAGTTGCCGACGACGGTCGGAAGGGAAGAGGAATTGCGTGCGAAGATACCGGTCCTCGTGCGCGTGAAGTAATCGAAGGTGAACCCGAATAATCCGTCCCAGGCCTCGAAGTCGACACCCACATTGAAAGAATGGGAGGTGAGCCAGGAGATTTTGGTGTTGGGAAGCGATGAGGCGTCGGCTCCTTTCACCACGCTGCCGTCGAACAGATATGCGCCGGCATAGCCGTTGTAGCTGCCCTGGGTCGGGTTGTGCGCTCCGGCGGGATAGGTGTAACCTGTAATCCACTGATAGTTGAGGCCGCTGTCGTCGCCGAGCGTGCCGTAGCTGATCCTGAACTTGAACTGGTTGATGAACGACAGGAAGGAAAGATCCTTGAACCATGGTTCCTGCGAGATGCGCCAGCCTGCGGAGATTGAAGGGAAAAATCCCCATTCATATCCGGGTGCGAACTTGGAAGAACCGTCGTAGCGGAACTGACCCTCAAGCAGATAACGCCCGTCGTAAGAGTAGTTGAGGCGTCCGATGAAAGACTGGTAAGCCAGGTCGTAGAATGAGCCTATGTTGCTGTCGATGCCGACGAAGGTCGACTCGACGTTGTCCTTGAGGGCGGTGAAATACGGAGAACTGAAGATGAGGTCGCCGTAGAAGTAGTAATTGTCGCCGGTCCTGCGCTGAACCTCCATGCCGAGCATGGCCCCGACTTCGTGTTTGTCGAAGGTGCGCTCGTAGTTGAGCAGTATCTGGGCCATCATCTGCTGTTTGGTATAGTTCTGGCGCGTAAGCCTGTCGGTGTGGTCGGCGTATGCCTTAGCGAGATACTCTCCCGTCAGTTCGTTCTTAGCATAGAGGTTGTAGGACTTTCGGAAGGCCTCGTTGTCGTCCAGGCGGAAATCGAAGCTGCCCATGCCCTTGAGCGAAAGGCCCTTCAGGAAATCTGTGAGAGTGCCGAAGTCATATTCCAGCGAGATGGAAGACTGGAACTGTTTCTGCCTGTATTTCTTGTATCCGGACACCTCGGAGCTCATCATGGCGACGGTGTTCTGTTCGAGATCGAGACCTTCGTAGTTGAGCATCGTCCGCCCTTCGTCTGCGTAAGCAGGGAAGAGGACGCCCTGTTTCCAGAGGTTGCGGATAAGGGTCACTGCGTCAGAATCAGGAGTGTTCCTTTCGTCGGCAAGACCGCTGATGTTCAGGTTCATCTTGAGACCTTGGACCAGTTCTGCCGTGATGTTCGAGCGCAGATTGTATTTGTTGTAATTAAGGTCTCCGCTCTTGAAGAAGCTCTGCTGATATTGATATCCCATGCTGACATAGTACTGGATCTTCCCTGTGCCTCCGGAGATGCTTATGTCGTGCTGGCTCTGAGGAGCCCAGCCGGAAAATACAAGAGAGTTCCAATCCTCTGCCGTGCGGGAGCCGTTCCGGTAGAGGTCCATGTAGTCCCGGGTGAAGGCGATGGTTCCGGTACCGTCGGACTTGTTCATCGATTGCTCGTTGTAGAGGGTCATCGCATCGATGGCGCCGGCAAGTTCAGGCATAGTCGAAGGGAACTGGAAGGTGAAAGAGCCGTTGTACCTGACTTCGTTCTTGCCTTCTCCGCCCGATTTGGTGGTAACGAGCAGAACTCCGTTGCCTCCCCGCAGGCCATAGATGGCTGCCGATGCATCCTTGAGCACGGAGACGTTGTCTATGTCGTTTGCATTGAGCCGCTGGAAGTCTTCAATCGTACGGGGGACGCCGTCGATGATGACGAGCGGACTGCCAAGGCCGCGGATATCGAAACTATTGCTGTAGCTGCCCGGCTCGGCGGATTTCTGCCAGACGCGCACGCCGGGGAGCCGGCCGGTGAGCATGTTCTGAGGGTTCTCGGATTTGGTTCTGAGCATGTCGTCGCCATTGACTCCGACAACGGATCCTGTTATTGAGCCTTTCTTCCTTGTGCCGTAGCCTACGACCACGACGCTCTCTAGATAGGTGCTGTCCTCGGAAAGGACCGCATTGATTTCGCTGCGGCCGTCCACGCTCTCAAAGTGCGTGGTGTATCCCAGACAGGAGAATACCAGAATCGCGTCAACAGGAGCCGTGATGATGTAATGTCCGTCCAGGTCGGTTGCCGTACCGGATGTGGTGCCCTTGATGAGCACGCCCGTGCCCGCAAGCGGCTGCCCGGTCCCGTCGAAGACGGTTCCGGTGATACGTATCGTCTGGGCGGAGAGGCTCAGCGCGATCAGCAATCCTGTGATTGAGAGAATCAACCTTCGTCCCATATAGTCGTATTACTTTTTATTCAGGATATAGTGCGCCAATACCGCATATTCCGCGGCGTAGGCGAATTCGAACATGCCCTCAGTCTTGCAATAGGTCTGGATGGTGTTCCATGGACAGAGCAGGTTCGGTGGAAGCAACCCCTTGTAAAGATTGTTCTCGAATGCGTAGTCGAGGTTGTGCTGGAAGCTCATGACCTGAAGATCTACGTTCGGGTAGTAAGGCGACACGTCCACCCAACCGCGCAGCAGTACGCTGTTGAACCAGTTGGAGAAACCGTCGACCGGATATTCGTAGCATCCCTCGATACCGTCAGACTTGACGGCGAAGTTGCGGAATGCTGCGGAAGAGGTGTAGGTCATATCGTCCAGATATGCAGGCTCTCCCGTAATTCTGTAAAGGTCGGCAGCGCCCGAGAGCATCGTACCCGTATTGTACGTGTAATACTCTCCGCTTGCGCGCTGTTCTTCGTTGTTGGCCCTGTAGGTCACGCCGTCTACCTCCTCATAGTTGACGCCGTCGCCTTTGGCCCCAAGCATGTCGTAATAGACGCCCTTGTTCTTGTTGTAGAGATTGTTCTTCTGGAAATCGTAGACCTTGCGCGCATACATAAGGTAGTATTCGCTCTTGTCCATCGTCTCCACGAGTCTTTTCTTGTCGGTTCCGATATAATGGTGCACGGCCGTCACATCCTTATCCTTGTAGTGTTCGGCAAGGCGGACGAGCGGGCTTATGAAAGGACCGTTCGAGCACGAGTGTTTGGTGATGTATCCCGGCCCCCAGACGATGCCCCCGTGCTCGGTGCCGTCGCTCTTGAGGGTACAGTCCCAGCCGTCGATGACATAGGATGCAAGATATTCGGCCTTGATCAGATATTTTTCTTCTCCGGTGATCCTGTAGTAGTGGAGAAGTTCGCGTACGAGCCACTCCTGGTCGTCGTAGACGTTGTTGATTCCGTCGACGGCTGCCGTATGGGGGCTGGTTCCGCGGTTTACTCCGTAAACGGACCAGTCCGCACGGCCGGTGTATGAGATCAGGCTGAAGGTCCCTTCATACCAGTCGAGACCACTGATCAGTTCGGAGAGAACCCCGCTCCATGTGCCGTAATACTGATCATAGAGCGAGGCGTCTCCGGCTTCTTTAAGTTCTGAGATCCCTGCGAGAAAAGCGTTGACGGCTTCGATCGAAGACGTGTACATCCAGACGCTGGCCTTCTCCGACGGGCGGGTGCCGGTGAATGGGTTGTAGTACCTGTACATGGTCTTGCCGTCGAAATAGAATTTCCTGGCCGCCTCCAGAATCCGGAGGGAGCGTGTCAAGTCCTGTTTTGCGTCGGAAAGTGCGTCTTTTTTATCCGTCGGCTGCACCTCGATGGGATCGTCAGGATCTGCAGGCGTCCTTTCCGTACACGCAGTACAGCTGGACAGGAAAGCCAGCAGTACTGCATATAGGAAAAGGGTTCGTTTCATTATTCAAGTACGATGCTGTGGAAAGCGAGCTTGCACTCGTCGTCGTTCTCCTCGCCCTTGTAGACAGCTATGGCGATGATTACGTTGCTGCCGTCGTAAGCAGAGAGGTCGAACACAAGTTTGGTGTAGTCGTCAGGGTTGTCCTTTCCGCCACCCTCGCTGATCATCTTGTATGCGCCGTCAGTTCTCTCGAGAATATTGCGGTCGTCCGGTCCCATAAGGGTCTCCGACGCCTCGAGGTTGGCAACTTTGCAGTCCTCGGTAATGGCGATGACCTTGAACCAGGTTGCGTTGTTGGTGTTGAAGTTACGTACGCGCATGGTCATCTTGTCTGACCCTGCTGCGATAGGGAGTTTGGCGTATATGTAAGCCTGAGGCTCGTCGAGCGAAGCTGCAGTACCGCCGCCGTTGGTCTTGATCACGAAGCCCTCGCCGGGGAAAGGCTCGGTGTCTTTGTGGACAGGAACCATAGCCCAGTATCCCATGAGGTGATTCTGTCTGCGCCAGGAAGCGTACGCTTCGGCGTAGTTGTCGCGGTCGCCGCCGATCTCGGAGATCCCGGTGAAAACCTTGGTCTGGGTGACAGGCATCGTAGAGCGGACCATTTCCTTGGTCATGTGCCAGTTGGTTCCAACCTCCGTGAGTTCTTCGCCCGGGCACCATCCCCAGTCGCTCGGACGCTCCTTGGCGAAGACGATGCGGCGAAGTACGAGCTGATGCCAATAGTCACCGGTCTCTGCGCGGTAGATGCCGATTGCGATGTAGATGGTCTTTCCGATGTAAGCGCTGAGGTCGTATTCGAAGTCCGGACGATCGCCGTCACCGTTGGTGTAGCTGTCGTTGTCGTACTCGCAGATTTCGCCGATTCTCACGCCGGTAGGGTCAGCTGCGGTGGGATCTACTACCATGACGCCGAACTTTGCAAGTCCTCCGTGGGTGCGGAGCTTCAGGTACATCTTGCAGTTGTCGGCAGTGATAGCCTTGCGGCCGAACACATAGGAGTCGAAGTTCTCAAGGTCGGCGGGGTTGTCCTGATGTCCCTGGTTTGCGTCATTCCTGATCTGGACGGTAGTTCCCTCATTCTGCTCCTGAAGCCACCCGATGTGTGAGTAGCCGACATAGCAGTAGAAGAAGTCGGTAGACCAGTCGAAGTGCGGATAGTCGTCTCCGTTGCGTCCGCCTCTGAACTCATTGTAGCTCCAGTCCTGGGCTGCGGCTTCGAGCTGGGAGAGTGTGAGTTCAGGGAGAACCTCGAGCGCGCTCATGTTGATGGCATCAAGCGTGACAACGTAGTTGTCTGCCGCCTTGAAATCGGTCTTTGCGACCGTCTTCTCGACTGTAGGGCAACCTTTGGCCGTGAAGGTGAGTTTGTAGTTGTCCAGGATAAGGTTCTCGAACTTGAAAGCACCGTCAGCAGCGGTCACGAGAGTCTGTGCTCCGCCGTTGAGGTTTACGGTTACATCAGCGAGAGGGGCTTCTCCCATATAGACAACGCCCTCGATCACTGCGCAGGCAACTTCCATGATTGCATCGGCAGTAGCAACGCCATCCTTGAACGAAGCGGCTGTGAGGGCGATGGTTGCATCGGCGAAGCCGGTCTTCTTGAATACTACGCTGCACTTGTCCTGAGGTACGTTCGCGATAGAGTAGGTACCGTCTGCTGCGGTAACGGCTGTAAGCTCTCCGACGGCGACATTTACGTCTGCAAGTGCAGAACCGTCGTCTGCGGTAACGGTTCCCCGTACCGTTCCGGTCTTGGTCGCCGGAGTGTTTTCTTTAGGCTTCCCTTCCTTGTTGCAGGATGTGGCTGCCATTGATCCGACCAGAAGAAGGCCGGCCATCATCAATAATAGATGTTTTGTTTTCATGTGGTTTGTATTAATGGGTTTGGAGTCAGCGTTATTTTACACGCAAAGCTAAAACCATAAGATTAACCTGTCGGTTATTCATGGATTAATTTGCGAATTATTTTTGTTAATCGGGTTATTTTTTTTAATTTTCGGGGAATATCCGGTTAATTATGAGGAGGTCTAAATATTTTCTAGCATTAATCGCCATTTTTTGTGCGTTTGCCACGGCTTTCGCCCAGGGACTCAGATTCCAGGGTATGGACAAGCGCATCGCGGAGAGGACTTCGTATGATGTCTTCGGCGACAAGCGAGTCAGGCTCGACGGCAGGCTCTCCATCTGCTTCTCGATGTGTACATACAACACATCCGATTTCGGTTACATCCTCAGGATCACCGACCAGGGAGAATCCAGCTCCATCTGGAACCTTTCTTACGACAGGGGGCAAAGTCTTACGATGCGTCTCAACGAAGAGGGAAGGTTCAGCCTCATAAAGGCGGAGCTCGACAAGGAGAACCTTCCTCCGCTCAGATGGGTTGATGTCAAGCTTGAGTTCAACTCCCACAAAGATTCAGTTTATCTTTCGTTGGGAGACAAGGTGTTCGCTGAGAAGGCGGATCTGCCGGATACCTTCTTTCCGAAAATTCAGTTCGGACGCAGCGGTTTCATTATCGACGTTCCCTCATTTGCCATCCGTGACCTGCGGGTTTCGGGTGACAAGACAGAATACTCTTTCCCGCTCGACGAGTCTGCCGGGACCAGTGTAAGGGACCGGCTCTCCAGGATCAAAGGCAAGGTCACGAATCCGACTTGGCTCATCAGGGAATCCCTGGAGTGGTCTCAGATCGCAGAACTCCACTGCTGGACCAACGCCGGAGCCAATTATGATCCGGAAAGGAAGTGTTTCTATTATTTCAGCAGCGACTCCTTATATACATATGACGTGATATCCGGCCAGGTTAGCGAACACCGCGTCCACTCTCCGCTGTCCATTAATCTCGGCATGAGCTTCATGCGCGAAGGCAGGCTCTATGCTTACGAGCCGTTTTGTTACGGCCGGCAGGAAGGCGCTCCGACTATAGCATGCCTCGACCCTGAGGCCGGAAACTGGACAGTCGTGAGCACTGACCATCTTTCGCAACCGTTCCACCACCATGCTTCGTTTATGCGTGGAGACCGCTTCGAGTTTTTCGGTGGCTTCGGAGAGAAGATGTACAACGGTGAATTCTACGCGCTGGACGAGCATTACCGCTGGCATCGCGATACTCTCATCGACAACACTACGCTTTTCCCGCGCTACTTTACGGCCATGGGCCAGCAGGGTGATCTGGTCTACGTTTACGGCGGTATGGGCAACGAATGCGGCGAACAGATCGTAGGGCGCAGGTACTTCTACGACCTGCACCGCATCGATCTTGGCAGCGGATCGTGCGAAAAGCTCTGGGAGCACGAATGGGCGGGGGAAGACTGCGTGCCTGCAAGGACAATGGTTATAGACGGAGATAAATTCTACGTCCTCTGCTATCCTGAATACAAGAGCGTGTCGCGCATCAGCCTTTACGAATTCGCTATAGAAGATGGTTCATACAGGGTTCTTGCAGATGAGATTCCGATCATCTCCGACAAAATGTTCACCAACGCGGCGCTTTACCTCGACAGCGATCTCAAGAAATTCTTCGTCACCACGCTCGTCTTCGACGATGACATTCGTTCGACCCTCAAGATATACTCGCTGGCATACCCGCCGCGCTCGTTGGCAGAAGTGGAGGCAGGCGGATCCCGTCAGGTTTCCTGGCTGGTCATATTCGGGCTGATCGCCCTGGTCGTAATCCTTGCAATCATCTTGTACATCCGCTACAGACGCGAAAGGGCCCGGGCAAGAGACGGCTATCTGCTCTCGCGAAGTCATCCGGAAAAGAAAAAATTCTCACAGCCCGACAGGGCAAACGCCATTTATCTTTTCGGTGATTTCCAGGTGAACGACAAAGACGGCAGGGATATTACCGGGCGTATCTCCGCCCAGCAGAAAAAGCTCCTCTGGCTGCTCGTCAAATACAGCGACTCCCAGGGCGTGTCGACCTCGAGGCTGAGCAGCATCTTCTGGCCGGACAAGGAGGAAGAGAAAGTCAAGAATTCTCGCGGCGTAGCCATCAATCACCTCAGGAACAGCCTGGCGGATGTAGAAGGCCTCTCGATAGTTTTCGACAAGGGCTATTATCGTCTGGTGCTGGGCGAGCCGTGCTACTGCGACGTAGTAGATCTGCTCGGGCAGGTCAGCTCCAGGGAACCTGATATGGACAGAATACTTTCGGTCCTTTCTCGCGGCAAGTTCCTCAAGAACGTCGATGATCCTGTCTTCGACTCTTACAAGAGCAGGATCGAGAACGGCGTGTCGCCTGTCCTCCAGAGCGAGATCGTCCGACGATATAGGTCGAACTCATGGCAGGAGGTCATCGAAATCGCCGATATGATCCTGTATTTTGATCCGCTCGACGAAACTGCTCTCAAATATGCGACAAGCGCACTGGTACGCATCCAAAGGAATGAGGACGCGCTGCTGCGCTATGCTGCATTCACTTCTGAATACCGGAAGGTGAACGATTCCGATTATCCGGTTCCTTTCGAGAAGACTATACTGTGATCATTGTTTCCCCGGCTGGTTTAGGATGGATATCCGGAGTGCCGGGGGGCGGTGGCCTTCCGCAGCCTGGGCGATTGTCTTGTCATGTTTTTACAAATGTAATGAACATTTTTAGCCAAAACCAAACGATTTTGCAAGATTTGGCTAAAAATCCTTGACCACGTTTTGACCACAACTTACAACAATCGGCC
>CAMHTE010000040.1 GCA_946187975.1 uncultured Bacteroidales bacterium
AAAAAAATGCTGGTCAAATACTGACCAGCAGGAATAACACCAGGACTTTGCCAAGGGCGTCTCGCAAGAGTTTGATGGCTTTGTTAATCTGGTTGGCCACGGTACTTTCGCTGACTCCCATCCTGGCCGCTATTTCCGCACGCTTCATCCTGCTCACAAAACGCAGGCGGAAGGCTTCCCTGCAGCGAGGCGGAAGGTTTTCGATTGCGAAATCCATTTTTTTTCGAAGCTCACCATCGTAGATATTGCGTATGGTATCATTGTAATCCGGACTGCAATAAACGCTTGTGAGCGATTCGATACGATTACGGTAATAGGAACTGTATTTCTCGTGCCTGTGCCTGCGGGCAAGCAGGTTTACGCTGCGGTTGTAAACAGAACGGAGCAGGTATGCGATCACTGACGAGTCTACGTCCAGGGTCCTGCGGTTTTCCCAAACGCTGACAAGTACTTCCTGGACTATATCCTCGGCGTCATGAGCACCGTTAAACAGCCGAGCATAGGACATCATCGCATCGTAATACTCGTTGCACAACTGGTCGAAGGCCCCCCTGTCCGACTGCCTGATCCTGGCTATGATCTCAGCATCCATATCAGCCTTTCCTGATGATTCCTATATGGATGTCGCCCCCGGAAGCCCAGACTTCGGCTTCCTCCCCATCGCCCAGGTGCAGGCGCACTGGTTCGGGTGCGTCCGGGTGCAGGGAAAGAGGATCGGGATGGAAAGCCTCCTCCGCTACGGCATACCAGTGCAGAATCTGCCTGGCGTAGCCAAGGAATTGTTTCCCTTTTTCGGTGAGTTCCACCCCGGCCTTGGTACGCAGCAGCAGCGGAGTCCCGAGTATCCTCTCCAACTCAGCTACATTCTGGCTGACCGCAGGCTGGGTTATGCCCAATATACGCGAAGCGGCGGTGAAATTACCACACTCCACCACCGTTACGAAAATTCTGAGCCTGCTGTCTTCGAGCATCCGGGCTTATTCCTCGGAGATTGCACCCATGGGGCAAGCACCTGCGCAGGTGCCGCAGCTGATGCAAACTTCCGGGTCTATGGAGTAAACGTCTCCCTCCTTGATTGCTCCGGTGGGACACTCGCCCTGGCAGGTGCCACAGGCAACGCAGAGATCTGCGGAAATCTTGTATGCCATAATCTTTTCTGTTGTTTATGTTTTCGAAGTTTACAAAGGTAAGATTTTTGTGGTAAATTTGCAATATGAAACTAATTATTATACTGCTCACTCTTCTGGTCGGAGGACGCGCCGAATTCGACCGCACGGTGCACGACTTCGGTACCGTACGCGTAAAGGACGGTCCCCAGGCATGCAGCTTTACCGTTACCAACGTGGGAGAAGAGCCCCTGACGATACTTTCGGTAATATCTTCCTGCGGATGCACAAGCGTCCGCTGGACACGCACGTCCCTGGAAAAAGGAGCTTCCGGCACCATCGATGCAAGCTACGCCAACGATGAGGGCCCCTACCCCTTCGACAAAACCCTGACGGTTTATCTGGACGGCATACGCAAGCCCGTAGTACTGCATCTGAGGGGCGAGGTAATTGAATAGTCATTAGTTTTTGCTATCTTTGCATGATGCAAACTCCTTTGAATTATACAGACGACAACATACGCACCCTCGAAGGCGTACAGCACGTTCGCATGCGTCCCGGCATGTATATCGGGCGACTGGGTAACGGAAACAACCCCGGCGACGGCATCTACGTCCTCCTGAAGGAAATCATAGACAACTCCGTCGACGAGTTCGCCATGGGCTTCGGGAAACAGATCCAGGTGGATATCGCCGACAACACGGTGAGCGTGCGCGACTTCGGCCGCGGCATTCCGCTCGACTCCGTGGTAAAGGCCGTTAGCATACTCAACACCGGAGGCAAGTTCGACGACAAGGCCTTCAAGAAGAGCGTTGGCCTCAACGGCGTGGGAACCAAGGCGGTGAACGCCCTTTCGGAGAGTTTCTACGTGTGTTCCTACCGCGACGGCGAGAGCTCCTGGGCACGCTTCGAGCGCGGCGAACTCAAGGACAGCGGCAAGGAAGCCTCCCCCAAGGAGAAGAACGGTACGCTGGTGACCTTCTATCCGGACCCGATGATGTTCGGCAAGTTCGAGTACAACATGGATTACGTCGAGACCATGGTCAAGAACTATTCTTACCTGAAGAAAGGTCTCACCCTCGTACTCAACGGCACTCCGTACAAATCCGAAAACGGCCTCCTGGACCTCGTCAACGAGAATCTGTCCGAGGAGCCCCTCTATCCGCCCATCCACCTTGTAGGTGAGGACATCGAAGTTGTGCTCAGCCACTGCAACGCCTACGGCGAGAATATCTCTTCCTTCGTAAACGGGCAGAACACCCGCGACGGAGGCACCCACCTCGCCGCATACCGCGAAGCCATCGCAAAGACCTTCAAGGAGTTCTTCAAGAAGAATTACGCCCCCGAAGACTGCCGTCAGGGGATAGTCGGAGCCATCAGCATACAGATCCAGGAGCCCAACTTCGAGGGCCAGACCAAGACCAAGCTGGGGTCCAACTACATGTGGGAGAAGCAGACCCACGACGAAAAGGGCGCGCTCAAACTCGACGTTGGCCCCACCATACGCACCTACGTCAATTCCTTCGTCGCCCAGGAACTGGACAATTATCTCCGCATCAACAAGGAGATAGTCCCCATAATCGAAGAAAAGATCAAGTCCAGCCAGCAGGAGCGCGAGGAGATTTCCGGAATACAGAAGAAGACGCGCGAGCGCAACAAGAAGACCAACGTCTATAACAAGAAACTCCGCGACTGCCTCTACCATTACGGCGACAAGGTGACCGAGAAGAACCAGGAGGACATCGAACGTTCCAGCATCTTCCTCACCGAGGGTGACTCCGCAAGCGGAACCATCAGCGATGCCCGCAACACCAACTACCAGGCGGTGTTCAGCCTCCGCGGAAAACCCATCAACTCCTTCAAGGAGAGCCGCAAGAAGGTGGCCGAGAACGAGGAACTCAACCTCCTCGTATCCGCCCTGGGCATAGAGGACGACCTCGAAAACCTCCGCTACAATAATATTATAGTAGCCACCGATGCCGATGACGACGGCATGCACATCCGCATGCTGATCCTCACCTTCTTCATGAAGTACTACCCCGACCTCATCCGCCGCGGGCACGTCTATATCCTCCAGACTCCTCTCTTCCGCGTACGCAACAAGCAGGAGAACCGCTACTGCTACTCGCCCGAGGAGAAGGAGCAGGCCGTTGCCGAACTAAAGGGCAAGGTCGAGATAACCCGGTTCAAGGGCCTTGGAGAGATTTCGCCCGAAGAATTCGCCGATTTCATTGGCGCCAACATGCGCGTAGACTCGGTGAACATAGCCGATGAGGAATCCATCAGCGATATCATGGAGTTCTACATGGGCGACAACACCATCGAACGCCAGACCTTCATACGCCAGAACCTCCGCAGCGAGGCTGAACTCGAAGACATCAATATCTAGCGCTCCCCCTTATGGCTCGCAGGCACAAGACGCAATACAGCAAGGCCTGGGCGGCCTTCTGCGGTTTCCTTCTCCGGCTCATGGGCTGGACTAAGGACGGAGGTCCCGCCCCGGAAAAGAAGGTCATAGTGCTGGGCGTGCCCCATACCTCTTTCTGGGATTTCGTGGTTGCCTATCTCTTCTACTCGAGCAACCGAACGGTAGGCCATACAATGATCAAGAAGGAACTCTTCTTCTGGCCCCTGGGATGGATACTCCGCGCCTGCGGCTGCATCCCCGTCGACCGCTCCAACGCCGGTTCGCTGGTAAAGAGCATAATAGAAGAGATGGAGACCACCGAAGTCTTCCACCTGGCCATAGCTCCCGAAGGCACCCGCAAACCCGTGAAGCGCTGGAAGGCAGGGGCGTTCGTGATTGCCAAGGAAACGGGAGTGCCCGTATATGCCGGCTACTTCGACTGGGGCACCCGCCATATCGGAGTCGGACAGAAACTCGAGCTTACAGGCGACCCGAAGCAGGACCTCGAAAACGCCCAGCGCCATTACGAGAGCCTGAATCTTACCGGAAAACACAAGGAAAAATACATTACCAAATAACCTAAACCATTATGAGAAAGCACAAACACCCCTACAGGATTCGGAACGTATTCAGCCGCCTGAATCCCTTGCGGATCTTTCCGTGGCACCGCGACCACTACCCGCAGACATTGCGCGAACTCTTCGAAACTTCAACCGAACGCTTTGCAAAACGCAAGTTCAACCGCTTCGTCGACGGCACCGGCGGATACAGCTATTCCGGCTTCCGCTACCGTTGCGACCGCGAGTCGCAGCGCCTTTCCCGCTTTGGCGTGAGCGCTGGCGAGAAGGTGGCCATCCTTTCGCAGAACATGCCCAACTGGACGGTCGCTTTCTTCTCGGCAACCGCCTTCGGCCGCGTCGCCATCCCCATACTCCCCGACAGCTCCGAGCACGAGATCACCAACATCCTCACCCACTCCGAGAGCAAGGTGGTTTATGTGTCCAAGAGGCTTCTGGGCAAGCTCAGCCCCGAGATAATCGACCGCATGGTTCTCGTAATCGACATCGAGACCCTGGAGATAATCAAGAAAGACGAAAACGCCTTCCAGTGCGACGGCTGGGTAAAGAACCCTTCCGCCGACGAGCTGGCGGCAATTATCTATACATCAGGCACTACCGGCAACGCAAAGGGAGTGATGCTCAGCCACCGCAACCTCTGTCAGAACATAATGGAGGCTCACAAAGCGGAACGCTGCTTCAAGAAGGACAGGTTCCTCTCCATCCTCCCCATGGCACACGCCTATGAGATGGCCCTCGGCTGCCTCTATCCCATTTACGTGGGAGCCTGCGTATATTACCTCGAAAAGGCCCCTACCCCGTCCATCTTGATGGCCGCGATGAAGAAGCTCAAGCCCACGGTGATGTGCTCGGTGCCTCTTATTATCGAAAAGGTCTACCGCAAAAGCGTTCTGCCCACGGTCGAAAAGAGCCGTACCCTCTCGTGGATGCGAAAGCATCTCCCCTGGCTGTTCTACCGCCTCGTCGGAGGACGCCTCTACAAGAGCTTCGGCGGCAAGCTGCACTTCTTCGGCATAGGCGGAAGCAAACTCGACCCCGTGGTGGAGGACTTCCTGAAGAGGTGCCATTTCCCTTATGCCATAGGCTACGGACTCACCGAATGCGCTCCTCTGGTATGCAACGCCATGGTCGGCCGCACAGTTGTGGGCTCCATAGGCATTCCGTCCTTCAAGGTAGAGGTAAAACTGCACAACGTGGACCCTGCCACGGGCGAGGGCGAGATAATATGCCGCGGCGACAACGTCATGCTCGGCTACTACAAGGATCCCGAGCGCACCGCCCAGGTAATCGACGACGACGGATGGTTCCATACGAACGACGTGGCCGTGGAGGACAAATACGGCAATTTCCACATCAAGGGACGCCTCAACAATACCATACTCGGACCTTCGGGCGAGAATATCTATCCCGAAGAGATAGAGCAGGTTATCAACAATGAAGAAGGCGTCAGCGAGAGCCTCGTGATGGAGCGCGACGGCAAACTCGTGGCCCTGGTGAAGTTCGAAGACAACGTCCTGGACTGGAACCTTGCGGGCGAAGACAAGTTCTACGAGACTCTCGAGGCCCGTCAGAAGGCGCTGATGCAGAGCATCAACAAGCTCCTCGGAAAGAACTCCCAGGTTAGCGAAGTCGATGCGATGAAGGAGCCGTTCGAAAAGTCGGCTACGCAGAAGATACGCCGCTTCCTTTACAAGAACGCCCGCGGCGACGGTTCCAAAAAAAAATAGTTACTCAGGCAGATAAACGCCGTCCTCTTTGAGCGTGGATACGAGCAGACCCGCATCGAGCTGTCTCGGATCCACGTTTTCCTTTACGGAGAGGGCTGCTGCGGTTCCTGCAGCCTGTCCCATGGCGAAGCACGGAGGGATTACCCTGATGGCGGCCATCACGGGACGCTCTGCGGCGGCACAACGTCCGGCTACGAGCAGGTTACCCACTCCCTTTGCCAGCAGGGCACGGTAAGGGATGTAATACGGCTCGTTAGTATTGCGGGCAACGTATTCCACATATCCCTTGCGGTGTATATCCATGTGATTTGCGCAGCAGAAAATGGGGTCGGGATATTTCACAGAATTCTTGGCATCTTCCGCCGTAACGGTGTATTCGCCCTCTATGCGGCGGGTTTCGCGTACGCCGAGGTCGGCCGCAGTCTGAAGGAGTTCGCAGTTCTCGCAGCCCTTTACATATTTGCGGAGGAAGCGTACCACATAGGGAATCTGGTCGCGTTCGGACACCTCGGCATCCGTAACTTCCTTAGGATCAAGCCCGTTCACTCCGTCCAACTGGGCCATATTAACCGTGGCGGTACCGTCTAGATTGCGGAAAAGGGCTATCTTCTGGCGCCAGGAAGGGAACTCCCCCGCCTCGCGTGCAGCGAGTATCTCCTTCATATAGAAACGCCCCTCGAAATCTCCGCGCCTGCGGCATTCCGCGTCATGGGCGTCCATTGCATCCCAGTTCACGCCACGGAGGGTGAAGAAGGTGGAGACCGCCTGCACGTCGCCTTCCCCGTCGCCATAGACGAAGGGCACCCCTGCGGATGCAGCCACGTCACCGTCGCCCGTGCAGTCGATAAAGTTGCGGGCGCTGATCTTCCATATCCCGGCCTTGGTAGCAAAATATGCTGCACGGATACGTCCGCGGCGGGTTTCGGCCTTAACGAAGAGCAAATGATACATCAACTCGACTCCTGCCTCCTTGCAGAATGCCTCGGATGTGCGCTTCAGACTCTCGTAATCGAAGGTTGTGAGGCCGTAGTGCCCCTTGTCCCTGTATGCGGTAAACGCACCTATCTCAGCCTTGAGCGGATGTATTGCACCGCCCTCCGCCTCCATGCGGTTTACAAGCTCCTCGTAGAAGCCACGTATGAGCATGGTCTTTCCGTCGGGCGTAGTGGACGACATGAAGGGGGCCACCAGACCGGCCGTAGCCGTTCCTCCGAGGTAACCGTTGCGTTCCGCAAGTATGGTCTTTGCACCATGGCGGGCCGCACATACGGCAGCACCTATCCCGGCAGGGCCTCCGCCGACCACCAGCACGTCGCAATCAAAGCTGCGCGTCACACGAAACGAAACCGTATTGTTGCAGGAACAGAACAGGACCGCAAGCGCGGCAAACAGGAAAAACCTTTTCATAAAAACAGTCTTAGTGTCCTGCAAATATACAAAAAAGATTCCTCCGGACGAAGGAATCTTTTAACAAAGGTATTGACCTGCCTCTTATTCGGCGGACTCGGCAGCCACCTCGACTTTGACGTCGGCGACAACGGCCTTGTAAACCTTGACCTTGGCCTCGAACTCACCGGGTTCCTTGATTTCGGGAACGGTGACGTTCTTCTTCTCGACCTCGATACCGGCGGCTGCAAGAGCCTCCGCCACCATGGCTGCGGTAACCGCACCGTAGAGCTTACCGGACTCGGACACCTTAGCCACGATCTTAACGGGAGTGGCGGCGATCTTTGCGGCGGCAGCCTCAGCGTCGGCTACGAGCTTGGCCTCCTTGTGGGCGCGCTGGCGAACGGTCTCCTCGTGCTGCTTGAGGGCAGCCTTGGTAGCGAGCGAAGCGAAACCCTGGGGGATCAGATAATTGAGGGCGTAACCACTCTTGACTTCTACAACATCACCGGCCTCGCCGAGATTTGCAACTTCTTTCTTGAGAATGATTTTCATAACGCCTGATTATTTGAGAAGGTCAGTAACATACGGAAGGAGAGCAAGGGAGCGGGCACGCTTGACGGCCTGGGCAACCTTGCGCTGGAACTTCAGCGAAGTACCGGTGATACGGCGGGGAAGAATCTTACCCTGCTCGTTCAGGAACTTCTTGAGGAACTCGGCATCCTTGTAATCAACATACTTGATACCTGCCTTCTTGAAGCGGCAATACTTCTTCTTGCGAACCTCCACGGTAGGAGGGTTCAGGTAACGGATAGCACTGTTTTCTGCGTTTGCCATGATTTAGTCCTCCTTGTTCTCGATAGGTTCAACATCGTATTCTTCTACGTCCTCGACCTCTTCCTTCTTGGCGGGAGCCTCTTCTGCTGCAGGAGCAGGGGCGGCCTTCTTGGCGGCGCGCATCTCACGGCGGTGTTCCGCATAGGCGATGGCGTCCTTGTCGAGAGCGACGGTGAGGAAGCGGAGAATCCGCTCGTCACGCTTGTACTGGATTTCGAGATTGGCTACGAACTCGGGATCGGCCTTGAACTCGATCAGGTAATAGAAACCCGAGGTCTTGTGCTGGATCGGGTATGCAAGCTGCTTGAGCCCCCAATCCTCTTCGTACACGATTTCGCCTCCATTCTCAGTGATGAGGCCTGTGTACTTGGCAACCGCTTCCTTCATCTGTGCATCAGACAAAACGGGAGTTGCAATGAAAACGGTTTCGTACTGTTTTAACATTTTGATTAATAATTAGTTGTAAAAATAGCCCTTTCGGAACTTTCCAAAAGGGCTGCAAATATAACGATTATTCGGATAAAATCCAACTATTTCTTCTTGACGTAGACGACATTCCCATGATACAATTTACCGTCGCCAAGATACGCCTTGGTGGAAAAAGGATCCGGATCATACTGGCTCTTGGCCCATTTTGTCGCCTCGAATGTTTCCGGATTAACCGTGTAGTAGGTATAATCCGCAGCACCGCCTTCTTTTTCGTATGAATACCACCTGTCGGTAGGGGTCAGGGTAAGCGTTCCTTTCTTATATGCCCAGGAACCGACCTCTTTGCTGGCCTGAAGATTCGTAGAGCTCCATCCCCATACGTCGTATTCGGTGTAGTTGCTGCCATCAAAAATGAGACGTGCGAAGACTTTCCCATCTTCACCGCTGGCTTCCCATGTTCCCTTGAGGTCGGAAGCACTGATCTTCTGGTCGAGGCCGTCGCGGAAAAGGACGTACGGGAAACCTTCATCACCGCCGCCCATGAAGAAATCGTTCTTTACGACCACGTCCATCAGCCCTTCGTTGATTTCGTTCACTATGCATTTACGATCGGAGGCATACTCTTCGGAAACGTTCATCTTCTTGTACTCACCATCTTCCTCCTCATAGTACGCGGAGGCCTTCATCACGATGACCTTATCCTCGTACGTATACGTGCCGGTGTCCTTCAGTTTGTGGATTCCTCCCCACTCCCAAATGTAACTGCCGTCCTTTTTGAAGGTGGCAATGGGATAATGATAATTCTGGGAGTCGCCGCTCCACGATCCGACGATTTCGTAATCAACGCCGCCCTTGTCGTCGTCCTTTTCGCAGGCCACGAACACCGCAGCTGCAAGTGCGATGGCCAAAATGCCGAAAATCTTTTTCATCTTTTATTGGTTTTTAATTTTGATGCATTCGTAAGCGGTGCTGTCGAAGTCCCACTCCAGCAGGTTGGCTACGTAGAGGGTGTCTCCGGACACCTCGGTGTCATCGTCCTTATTGCAGGAAACTGCGAGGGCCGCAACGGCCAGCATCGCAAAGAAGAAAAGTTTTTTCATCCTTAACATAGTTAATAACCTGCCAAAGATATAAAAAAAAGATATGACTACAAAAAAGCCCCTGCGGTTCAATGTTGCAGGGGGTCCAGTCCACGATGCCAGAAGCGGGAGGTGATGTCTTTGCGGTGGTAATACAGCCGTTGGTTGGTGCGCCGGTCGTTAAGCGGCCCGAACTCCGGACGGTACGGCCCAACCTTTACATAATCGAAAGCATCCCATACCTCCGGCTCCACTTCCTCCCGTCCGGAATACAACGCGAGTTCCAGGCCCGGGTGCGCAGCGCGCAGGTGCGCGGCAAGTGCGAGGAGGGCCGCATGGTCCTTCCCTTCCCCGAGGAAAAGAAAACAGTTAACCCCGAAGTTGTCCTCTATGAGGGCGTCCACGACCGCGGGCGTGAGTTCTTCGCCTATATCCAGTTTGAGGAAGGGAGAATGGCAGCCGACACAGTTCCCTTGGCAGTTGCTTATATCAACCGCCAATGACACCCGGTCCGGAATTTCTTCCAGGACCACGGATGTCATTTTGGGTACGTACTTTATCAATTACGCCTGCATCTTGGCGTCTTTCGGCTCATTGATGTAGAAGCGGTGGTGAGCCTCTTCCTGACGCATCTCGCTGAAGGAAGAAACCCTCTTGAGATAGCCGATGACGCGGGTAAGATAATCGAGGTTCTGGCTGCCGCACTTGGGGCACACGTCCAGAGTATCCTTGCTGATGTATCCGCAGTCGTTGCAGACAGTGTTGCGGCAGTTGAAGGTGAAGTAGTTGGTGCCGTAGTGGGCCGCCACGTTCAGCAGCTGCCTGTACTGGTCCTTGGTGAGGTGCTCGGCGATGTTCATGTGCAGGGCGCTGCCACCATCCAGGTACTTCACGTATTCCTCGCCGTGGAGCTTGAACTTGTCTATCATGCTCAGGCTCTCGTCCTCGGGATTGTAGAAGTAGGATGAGTACATGTTGTGCTTCGCGGAAACGAAGTATCCGTCCTTCTTGTCCCACTTGTAGTTCTTTCCGGAAAGGTTCTCACCGGGCACGAACTCGGTGTTGAACATGCATTCCTTCGTGCGGTCCTTAGCGTTGGCGATGTTGATGGTCTCCAGCAACGAGTTTACGAATTCTTTGTATTCCTCGTTGGGGCCTATTTCGAGCCCGAGGAACTCGGCCGCGTCGGTGAGTCCGTTCACACCTATCGTGAGGTACTGCTTCTTCATGTCGATGAAACCAGCACGGTAGACGTCGAGCATGTCGGCCTTGAGGAAGTCCTTGATAATCTCGTTGAAGGCGGTCTGGTACTTGTGCACCTTCTCGGTTTCGGCGGTCACCTTTTCGCTTATATGCTTGTAAAGCTCGGCCTTGTCGTAGCTGCCGGGCTTAAGCGCGGTGCCGGGCTCGAGCGTAACGCCCTTGCTTTCGAAGTAGCTGCGGGCAGCATCCTGGATGAGTCGGTTGAGATTCAGAGTCATAACGCTCTTGGAACCGGTAGCCACAGAGGCGGTACCCATGGAATACTGGTGCGTGGTGTGGTTGTGCTCGTCCGCATCCTTCTGGATGACGTTGCGCAGGCGGCAGCAGCTGCTGAGGCTGTCGGGACTGTTGGAGAGGTAGCAGAAGAAGCTGTGTCCCCTGCTCCACATCTCCGCGGTGAAGTCGGCGTATTCCTTGTCCACGAAATCGTCCTTTCCATTGGTGAGCAGGGCCATGGTCTCCACCGGGAAGGTGAGGATATAGTGGTTGCGCTCCTCGTTGAACCATTCCATGAAGTGCTTCTGCAGCCAGGAAAGGGTCTCCCATATAGGTGCGGTGCCATCCGGGAAGCGGAAGTCCGAGAACACTCCTTCGAAATAGGGCTTGTCAAAGTAACCGATATTCCAGAACACGGTCTGGTAACCGCGGTTGCCGGCTGGCATGTTCATGGAGTGGACCACCTGCTGGAAGCAGTTGTCGATCACCTTGAGCAGGGTACGGGCCTTGCGGTTCTTTTCCACGACCTCGTCCAGATGCTTCAGGTAGTCGTCGCCGTAGTCCTTGCGGATGAAGTAGTCCAGATACATCAGGAACTCGGGGGTCGCCACGGCGCCCATGAACTGGGAACTGATGGAATACACCAGGTTGATGAACTCCCCGCAGAAGCTCTTGAGGTCGGTGGGGGCTATGGACACGCCGCCCAGCTCCTTAAGACCGCTCTCGAGGAAGGGGTACATGGTGATGGCTACGCAGTAAGGGTAGCCGGGGGTACCGCTCTCGTCGTGCTTGTAGAGTATATGGCTCTCAAGGTCGGCGACGTACTGCTCGGCAAGGTCCCTGCCATAGAGGGCGCGGATCTTGTCCTGCATGATATAGCGGTTCTGTTTGATATTGTTCTCCTTATAGAGTTCGTTGCCCAGGGTAACTATATTCTTGTGGGTAACGTTGGCGTTCGCGTCGAACTTGCTTCCGGTGGCGGCGTTGGAGGCCTTGATATAGTCCTTGATGAAGTCCCTCTTCTTGCGGAAGTCCTTGGCCTCGTCGAATTTGTTGATGTACTCCAGCGCAGCCTTCTTATTGATGGACATAAGAGAATCCACCACCTGACGGCGGATCTCCTGGCTGGTCATCTTATCGTATATATAGAGGTTGTCGGTGATGGAAACCACGACTTCCTCAGGACAGCGCTGTCCCGTAGCCTTGTATGCCTGGCGAATACCTTTTTTCAGTTTTTCAAGGTCGAATTCTTCGGTGCTGCCGTTGGTTTTACTAACGTCCATATAATCAATAGGTTATAAGGTTTTGTATTATTGCTTAAAAACGTCTTGGGGCAAAAAAACCCGGACTGTCCCGGACAGTCCGCATCGTCTGCAGGCCATTTGCCTCAACAAAGTTATAAAAAGAGGGTGCACATTTTGCGTGCACCCCCGATAAAGTTATGAACAGTCTACTAACAATCGTGTTCCTATCGCTCTGGGATAGCCTTGAGGAGTTCCTTAAGGAAAACCCAGCCGTTGCCGACCGTGTCGATCTTGACTCTCTCGTCGGGCGAATGGGGATGAACGATGGTGGGACCTATCGAAGCCATCTCCCAGTTGGGATATTTGGCTCCGAGCAGTGCGCACTCGAGTCCGCCGTGGGTGGCGTTGACGGTCATCTTCTTGCCGGAGACCTTCTTCCATACGTCGCAGACAATCTTATAAACGGGAGTATCGGGTTTGGGAGTCCAGCCGCTGTAGCCGCCCGTGGTGCTGAACTTGGCGCCGGCCATCTCGAAGACGCAGCGCATCTCGGAGGCAAGCTGGGCTTTGGCGCTGTTGACGGCGCTGCGCATAAGGGAGTAAACCCTCAGGTGGCCGCGTCCGCAGCGTATCATGGCGAGGTTGGTGGAAGTCTCGGTGAGTCCCTTGAAGGCGCTGCTCATACGTACCACGCCGGCAGGGCATGCCAGGATAGCCTTAACGGCGTTGAGCATGACTGCATCCTCGATGTAGGAAACCGGCTTCGGAATCAGCCTTTCGAAGGAGAACTTTGCACCCGGATCGGTGTCCTTGAATTCTTCGTAAACCTTATGGAAGATGTCGCGTACCTTGGCTTCGGCGGCCTTCGCACGGTCGGCGGGGAGCAGGATGTCGGCAGTTCCCTCGAACGGGATGGCGTTGCGCAGCGATCCGGCCTTGATTCCGGACACCTTGGCGCCGTACTTCTCGAGCAACGGCAGGAGGGCGCGTGCGATAATCTTGCAGGCGTTGGCCCTATATAGCGAGATATCCATTCCGGAATGTCCGCCCTGGAGGCCCTTAACGCCGATGCGGAAGGCCTTGTAGCCCTTGGGAGCCTTGAGCGTCTTGTATTTGAAGTCGCCGATACCGTCCAGTCCTCCGGCGCAGCCTATGCAAAGCTCTCCCTCGTCCTCGGAGTCAAGGTTCAGAAGGATATCCCCCTTGAAGATGCCGGGACGAAGCTTCTCGGCACCGGTCATTCCGGTCTCCTCGTCGTAGGTGATGAGCACCTCTACGGGGCCGTGCTCCAATGACTTATCTTCCATCACGGACATTGCGAGAGCCACTCCGATGCCGTCGTCGGCGCCCAGCGTGGTACCCTTTGCGGCAAGCCACTCGCCCACCACCTCGGTCTCGATGGGATCGGTGAGGAAGTCGTGCACGGTGTCGGCCGTCTTCTGGGGAACCATGTCCATGTGTGCCTGGAGTATGACTCCGCGGCGGTTTTCGTAGCCCTTGGTGGCCGGAGCACGCATAATCACGTTTCCGGTCTCGTCGGCGAAGGTATCAACCCCGTGCTCCTTTCCCCACTTGAGGAGGAATGCGCGCACCTTCTCTTCGTGCTTGGAAGGGCGGGGCTGACGGGTAAGAAGATAGAAATTGTTCCAGACAATCCTGGGTTCGAGTTCTTTGATATTGCTCATATTGGTTCTATTTGGTTCGAATTATGGGGTATTCTTCGTCCGTTCCGAGCTGGTACACGGGCACGCGTACCTTCAGCAGAGTGTTGACACCGTCCGTGATGCGGGCGTCGCAGACCGCGGGAATGCGGTAGTGCAGCACCTGCTCCACCTTGGGAGCCTTGCCTTTTTCGGTTTTCTCCGGAGCCTCGGGCACTGCTATCTCCTCCTTGTGAAGTTCCAGCAGGCAGGGTTTTCCGGAAACGTTGGATGCCGGCACCAGGCCCTCCTCGTCGGAGATGCGGAAGGCAATGTAAAGCTGACCGGCGTTATCCGCCTCGGGCACAATCTCGAAGCTGGCGTCGGCGCTGCCGAATTCGCTGTACCCCAAGAAGAGGGTCAGGCAGTCCCGCTCCATGCGGTTGAGTTCGTCGATGGCGGCCTTCATGGCCTCGCCGCTGTAAGTGGCGTCGGTATCACCAATCAGGATCTTGTATTTGTTCTCGCGGATGTCGAATATCCTCTGTGCTATCTCGCTGGCCTTGAGTTCGGGCGATTTCTCCACCACCACGCTCTGCTGCACGGTGGAATGGCCCTTGCGGTAGAGAGTATGGGTTTCCTCGGCAAGATTTGCGGGGATGGCATTATAGGGAAGACCCTGTGCGGAAACTCCGGCGGGATACTTCCATCCGCCCCCCTCCGAGGCGAAGGCACCCTCCCCCGCCACCAGTCCCTGACTGGTCAGCTGCATGAAAGCGGGAAGAGCCTTGGCCGAGGGCTCGTAGCTGTAACGGACGCTCTGGTCGGCCTCGACCTTGGGGGTGAGGGAGATGTCCGTAATGCTATATGTAACGCGATCCTGCTGCTCGGCCTCTATGCCGAAGTATTTGGCCGCAAAGCGGGCGTAGGGACCCGCGTGGAAAGTTTCTTTCTGTGCGTGCACCCGCAGTTCGAGCACCGTGCGCGGAAGCGAGTACGAAACCGCCGGCTGGGCGGCCGCCGCAAAGGGCAGCAGCGCAGGGGCGAGGAATATCAAAAGCTTTTTCATTTCCATCTCTTATGTGTCCATAAATAGTTCCAGGGCTGGGCGATAATATCCTTCTCCAGCTCGGCGTAATATTTTTCCATGATTTCCTCGGGAGTGAATTTGGAAGCATCCTCCACGAGCGGAACGAATTCGACGTTGTAACGGCCGGGCTCCACGACCTTCCAGCGGAGGAAGGTGACGCTCATGCCGAATTTGGAAGCGAGGGCGGCACCCCCGGTCATGGCCATGGTATCCTGATTGAGGAACTTGCCCACGTTGTGCTTATTGGCTATGCTGTAAGGGTACTGGTCCGTGGGAAAGATGTAAACTTTCTTGTCCCTGCGGTGGCCGATTGCGAAACGGAACACCTCGGTAGCCTCTAGATAACCGTTGAACCCGGTGTCCTTCAGCGAGTTGCAGCGGTTGTCCTCAATCACGCGATTCCAGGTTTTGCTGCGCAGCCGGCGATAGACGACCGCAATCTCCGAAACGTCGGAAGCCAGGGGTACATCGGGGTTGTGGTTATAGCTGAACCATCCCCCGAGGAGTTCCCAGTTGCCCGCATGGCTTGCAAGGACCATCACGCTGGAACTTGACTCGTACACGGCATTGAAGG
>CAMHTE010000041.1 GCA_946187975.1 uncultured Bacteroidales bacterium
ATTATCAGGCGCAGAAGCAGTTCCAGCAGCAGGCATATCAGTGCCAGCGCCCCGAACGAACCGAACAGTTCCTTATAAACGGGGAAGCTGTCGATCGTAGTCCGCACCTTTTCCATATGGTTGATCTCGGAATAAATCTCGGAGAGTTTGGTATTGTCCGTAGCACGGAAATACCTTCCCCCGGTAACCGACGCTATGCTCTTGAGCAGGTCTTCGTCTATCTCGACCGGCATTTTGCGAAGTTCAACTCCCCATGGGGTCATCACCGGATAAGGGGCCTCCCCGCGGGTGCCGAGTCCTATCGTATAAACTCTCACCCCGAAGGTTTTGGCTATCTCCGCGGCCGTTTCGGGCGCTATCTCACCACGGTTATTGACGCCGTCGGTAAGAAGGATTATCACCCTGCTGGTGGCGTCGGAATCCTTCATTCTGGCCACTGCAGTGGCGAGTCCGTTGCCTATGGCGGTGCCGTCCTCGATGAGGTCGGTCTGCACCTCCTTCATGAGGTTGATAAGAGTGGCGCGGTCGGTGGTAAGCGGGCACTGGGTGTAACTCTCACCGGCAAACACCACTATTCCCATGCGGTCGGAAGGCCTCTGGGCGATGAACTCAATGGCTATGTCCTTGGCGGCGCTGAGCCTGTCCGGCTCGAAGTCCCGCGCCAGCATACTGGTGGAAACATCCATAGCCAGTACTATGTCGATGCCTTCAGTATCTATCTTCTCGACGTCCGAAGCCGACCTGGGACGGGCCAGGGCGAGCACTATCATCACCAGCGCCACGGTCCTGAGCACGAAAGGAAGATGCCGGAGCCAGGCCAGGACGGACGGTCCCCCGCTCCTCCAGGGAAGGTCGGAAGGCACCCTAAGGTGAGGCCGCCTCTCTCCCAGTTCCATCCACAGATAGTGGAGGACCAGGAGCGCCGGGACGGCCAGCAGCCAGAGCAGATACGGGTACTCAAAGAACATCCTTTTCCTGCTCCTCCCCGAGCGTGCTTTGATAAGTGCTTGTTACGAAACGGACGGCCAGAGGCAGCACGGAGGCATTCTCATCGTCGTTTGCAAGATGCTTCGCGAACTTTACGAAGTCCGCCCTCTCGAACATGTCCTTGAGTCCGTCGTACATATCCGGGGTAATGTCCTGGCAATCTTTCAGCGCGTCGAAAAGCTCCGCCGTCGTCATTTCCGGGGCATCCACCCCGAAGCGGGCGTCGATATAGGTCTTAAGGACGTCGGTAACTCCGGAATAGAAGGCTTTCTGTTTGTCCGGAGCCCAGTATTTGCTCCCACGGTATTTGTCCAGCAGACGAAGGGCCGTGATATGCGCGGGTTCCGCCGGAACTGCCGGACCGTATTTGCGCTCGCGATACCTCATTATCAGCCATATGCTCAGTGCAAGCAGCAGGACCAGGGCCAGGGATCCCAGCAGCCAGGGCAGCACTTCACGGAACGTCACCGGGTAGGTGATAATACCCTTTATATCATGGGGTTGGAAGCTCGCCGTATCGACGGGCATGGTCCGGACGTCCATCTTCGCAGCTTCGAAAAGCAGGGTATCGGACACTTTCCCGCGCGACCTTGCCACCATGATGGGGGGCAGTTCGTAGATTCCCTCTTCGAAAGGCGCGAATACCACTCGCCCGCGTATGTCCATCATATCCTTTTTACGGGAGATGCGCAGAGTGTCCAGCTTCCATCCCTCGACCAGAGTCAGGGTGTCGCCCGAAATAGGACTGAAATCCGGCAGGGCAATGACGGTGCCCTTCGCGACGCTGTCGAGCTCAAAACCGTATTCCACCTGGTCCGCTATGAGGATAGAATCGCGTTTCTGAAGATTGTTCAGAAATGCGTTTCCCTTCGGGACCAGATCCAGGGCAGCAAACAGTATCAGCGTCAGAAGTCTCATCTCTTTCCGAATAATGCCATCAGCCCCTTGACGTAATCGGAGTCGGTGGCTATTTCCACGTTATCTATCTTATACTTATTGAAGATGCGGCGTTCCTCCTCCGAAAGCGATTCATACCAGCGGGCATATTCACGGCGTACCGCGGCGCTGTCGGTGTTGATCCAGGAGCCACGTCCGGTCTCGCTGTCCTTGATATGCACCAGTCCCACTGGCACCAGGCCGCGTTCACGGGGGTCGGTAACCTTGATTACAGAGAGGTCGTGACGGCCAGCGGCCACCTTGATGGCATCTTCGTAGCGAGGGTGCCCGGCGGCGTCGGTATCAAGCATGTCGCTGAGGAGGAAGGCCGTGCACTTCTTCTTGATCGCACCGGTCAGGAACTGAAGGGCGGCGGATATGTCGGTGCCGTCGGAGGACGGCTGGAGTTCGAGCATCTCCCGGATTATATGAAGAAGATGACTGCGGCCCTTGGCCGGAGGGATAAACTTCTCCACATGGTCGCTGAAGAAGAGGGCGCCGACCTTGTCGTTGTTGAGTATCGCGCTGAAACTCAGCACGGCGGCTATCTCCGCGAGCAGGTCGCGCTTGGTGCTGACACTGGTGCCGAAAAGGCCGGAACGGCTGACATCGACCAGCAGCACTACGGTGAGCTCACGCTCTTCCTCGAATACCTTTACATAGGGTGCGCGCAGGCGTGCGGTAACGTTCCAGTCCATATTGCGGACGTCGTCGCCGTAACGGTATTCGCGCACCTCGCTGAACGCCATACCACGGCCCTTGAACGCCGAATGGTACTCTCCCGCAAAGATCTGGTGCGAGAGAGCCTTGGTGCGGATTTCTATCTTCCGCACCTTCTTCAGCAGGGCTGTGGCGTCGCGGGGCATTACGGAACTATCACCGCGTTGATTACACGGGAGATAATCTCTTCCGTGGTAACGTTCTCGGCCTCGGCCTCATAGGTAAGGCCAATACGATGGCGAAGTACCTCGGGGCAGACAGCGCGCACATCCTCGGGGATGACGTAGCCGCGGCGCTTGATGAATGCATAGGCCTTTGCCGCCGCGCTGAGGGAGATGCTGGCACGGGGCGATCCGCCATAGGAGATGAGGTCCTTGAGATCCTTCAGGCCGTATTCTTCCGGAGTGCGAGTAGCATACACTATATCAACTATATAGCGCTCGATCTTCTCGTCCATGTACACCTCGCGGACTATGTCGCGGGCACGGATGATATCTTCCGGACTCACAACGGGGTCGGGCTTGGGGAACTCGCCGGAATTGTTCATCCGGATAATGAGTTTTTCCTCCTCCTTGGCGGGATAATCCACCAGGACCTTCAGCATGAAACGGTCCACCTGGGCCTCGGGAAGAGGATAGGTTCCTTCCTGCTCTATGGGGTTCTGGGTAGCCATCACCAGGAAAGGTTCCGGCAGGGGATAGGTCTGCTCGCCGAGAGTAACCTGGCGCTCCTGCATGGCTTCCAGCAGGGCTGACTGGACCTTCGCGGGAGCACGGTTGATTTCGTCCGCCAGCACGAAGTTGGCGAAAACGGGGCCTTTGTGCACCTCGAACGACTCCTTTTTCTGGGAGTAGATGAGGGTTCCCACGACATCCGCCGGAAGCAGGTCCGGAGTAAACTGGATACGGCTGAATTTGGCATTGACCGCCTTGCTCAAAGTACTGATGGCCAGGGTTTTTGCCAGACCGGGGACGCCTTCGAGCAGAATGTGTCCGTTGGCGAGGAGGGCTATCATCAGGTTCTCTACCAGGTGCTTCTGGCCGACGATGACCTTGCCCATCTCCAGGGAGAGGAGATCCACGAATCCGCTTTCCTTCTGAATGCGCTCGTTGAGCTCCTTGATATTTACACTTTCCATATAATTTGATAATTTTGCATCCGTATGCGTTATTCCATCACCCTCTCCTACGACGGCTCCGCCTTCAAAGGCTGGCAGGTTCAACCCGATGCCGCTTCGGTTCAGGCTACCCTCGAAAGCGCGCTCTCCACACTGCTGGGCGTCACCATCGCCGTTACCGGAGCGGGGCGTACCGACACAGGCGTGAACGCCATAGGCTATGTTGCCTGCTTCGACGCTCAGGAGGGCCTGGACACGGCCCAGTTACGCTACAAATTAAATGCCATCTTACCCGCTTCGACGGCTGTTCTTGAAGTGCATCCGGAAAGGGAAGATTTCCACGCCCGTTTCGACGCCAGGCGCAGGGAATATACCTACTTCATCCACAGGGACAAAGACCCGTTCGCAGCAGCTTATTCGTACTATTGCGGCTATCCTGTTCTCGATTTCGACGCCATGAACCGGGCCGCCGCACTGCTGGTGGGAACGCACGACTTCGCCTCCTTCCAGAAGACGGGTGCCGACAACAAAACTTCCGTCTGTACTGTATTCGAAGCCGGCTGGCACAGCTATGTCCCTTCCCACGTCCAATTGATGGGGCCGGTCGCGCCTCAGGCGGAAGCATCGGGAAACTACTGGTACTTCCGCATAGCATCCGACCGTTTCCTTCGCGGAATGGTGCGTGCAGTAGTGGGAACTCTGCTCGAAGTAGGCCGCGGAAAACGCAGCCCGGAGAGCATATCGGAACTCCTCAATGCCTGCGACCGCTGCGCCGCCGGAGAATCAGTTCCCGGCAACGCACTGTTCCTTTCGTCTGTAAAATACTAGTCCGGACTCCGGCGCTAGCGAACCACTTGTGTAAAGACCGGATCCTTGCCGTCTTCGGCGAGGACGAAAACCGTGAGCGTGCCGGCAGGAGGTACGGGAGAACCCGAACGGGCTGCGCGGGGCTGGTCCTTGGCAGCGAACATGTACTCGGTTCCACCGGGGACGCTGCGCGAAGCGACCTCTTCCGCCTTGGCGTTCAGCATGGGATAGCCCGCCACTGCGGTATCGAATATGGCTGCTTCCTCCTCTGACACGGGGCTCAATGCCGGGAACGGTTCCAGCGGCTCGACGGAGCCTTCGATGAATCCGCCCTCCTTCAGGAAACGGTCTATCTCCGCCGGAACGGCTTCTATACGGGCGGCACGCACGCCATAACCGGGAAGAATTTCGGCCTCGGGCTGCTTCTCTTCGATCATCTTGACGCTGGACTGGAGTCCGCCGCTGCCGAAGGTGCAGAAAGGCACCACCTTAACCCCGCTGAAATCCACGGCTGAAAGTACTGTCAGCACAGGTGTGGCGCATACTCCGAACCATACGGGGAATCCGAGGAAAACGACGTCGTAGGCACTCAGGTCCGCCTTTATCGGCTGGATTTCGGGCAAAGCCCCGCTGTCCAGTTCCTTCTTGCTGCGTTCGATGGTGGCCATGAAGTCGCCGTCATAGGGAATCATGGGTTCTATTACCTCGACATCGGCTCCCATACGGGCCCGGATTTCTTCCGCTACGGCCTCGGTATTGCCGCACTGCGAATAGTACAGAACAAGAGCTTTCATTTCAGATTCTTTATTATTGCAGGAAACGGCCGCCAGAAGCGCCAGGGCAAGGATAAGAAATCTTTTCATATTACGTGGTTTGTTACAAATTTATAACGTTTTTTTCATTATATTTGCATGATATTAAAAATAATGGGAATTATGCTGTTTTCTTTACTCCAAGCAGACATTACGGACATCGCCACGGCCACTCCGGTACCTCAGGAAATGTCCTATTCGTTGATTGACATGGCGACCAAGGGCGGATGGCTCATGCTGGTGCTCCTGGCACTCTCAGTCATCGCCATCTACATCTTCGGCAAAAAGATCTGGATCATCAACCGTGCGGCCAAGGTCGACACCCGTTTCCTTGACGACATCCGCGACTACATCCACGACGGCAAGATCAAGTCCGCCACGGCTCTCTGCGCCAAGTTCGACACTCCGGTAGCAAGGCTGGTGGAAAAGGGTCTCGAGCGCATAGGCAGGCCCCTGAGCGACATTCAGTCCGCCGTCGAAAACACCGGCAACCTCGAAGTGGCAAGGCTCGAAAAGGGTCTCCCCTTCCTCGCTACCATAGCCGGAGGAGCTCCCATGATAGGATTCCTCGGCACCGTAGCCGGTATGATACGCGCCTTCTTCAATATGGCCAACGCGGGCAACAACATCGACATAACCCTCCTCTCCGGAGGTATCTATGAAGCCATGATCACCACGGTGGGAGGTCTCATCGTCGGTATCCTCGCCTACTTCGGCTACAACTACCTCACTTCCAGGATTTCCGACGTGGTGTTCAACATGGAGAACGCCACCATCGCATTCATGGACGTGCTCAACGAACCCGCGGAAGCAAAAAAGGCTGAGTAATGGCATTCAAGAGAACCACACGGGTGGATTCCGCATTCTCGATGTCCAGCATGACGGACATCGTGTTCCTGCTGCTCATCTTCTTCCTGGTGACGTCCACCCTCATCAACCCCAACGCACTCAAGCTGCTGCTCCCCAAGAGCACCGGCCAGGTGAGCGCCAAACCCACGGTGAGCGTCTCCATCAAGGACTGGGGAGAAGGCCGCTACACCTATCACATCAACGGCAATGAGATTCCCGAGGAAATAGAGACAGTGGAAGACGACCTCATCGGCCTTCTGCAGAATGAGGAGGATCCCACATTCAGCATCTATTCCGACGAGAGCGTGCCCATCGGAGAAATCGTGCAGGTGATGAATATCGCCAAGCGCAACCACTACAAGGTAATTCTCGCAACCCAGGCAGAATAATGAAAGAATACCTCCGCGAAAGATACCGCTCAGAGCGCAATTCGGTGGTGAGGGGCATTATTGCGACCCTCATCATCCACATCGGCGCCCTGTGCATAGTATCCTTTACGGGGATTAAATACCTGTGGCCGCCACCCCCGGAGAACAGCTTCCTGCTGGACTTCAGCGAGGAGGAAGAAATCAAGACAAAACCCATTTACGGCCGTCAGCCCCAGGGAGAGAACGTCGACCTGGAGAAGGATGTAAACTTCGTCCAGCGCAGCGAGTCCCCGGTGGAGCGTACGGCACAGAACCTCACCCCCGCGACGGCACCCGACAACTTCGGCGACGTGGAGACTCCCCAGCCGGAGCAGGAGCCAGTGCTCGACCCCAGGGCAGCTTTCCCCGGAATGGCTAAGAAAGACACCAGCCTGACGGCTCCACACAGCGCCAGCGAGGCTTCGGCCACTTTCAAAGCCGGCCAGGCGGATGGCAATTCGGTGAGCGCAAAGACGGAGGGAGAGGCAAACGCCCATCTCGAAGGCCGCAAGGTCAATAAATCCACCCTGGTCAAACCCGGCTACAACCTGCAGGAAAGCGGGCGTGTAGTCGTGAAGATATGGGTGGACAATTACGGAAATGTTAAACGCGCCGAGGCGGGTGCCGACGGCACCACCGTGTCGAACAGCAAACTCTGGGCTGCAGCCCGTGCCGCAGCCATGAAGGCCCACTTCGACACCAAGGTAGACGCCCCGGCAATGCAGGAAGGTACTATAACCTACATATTCAACCTAAAATAATTCATCGGCAGACGGTGGGACGTGAGTCGCGCCGGATGCAAAAAAAATTGGTACAATGGACGGATTCAGCAAAGACGGTCGCAAGCTCAGGCCCCGCAGGCACATTGCGCCTTCTTCCCAGGCGAGCCACGAAGAGGGGCACCGCCCCTACGGCGAGCACCACAGCTACAGCGAGCACAGGGAGCATCGCCCTTACGGCGAACACCGCAGTTTCGGAGAGCATAAATCATACGGGGAACATAAGCCTTACGGCGAGAAGCGCGAAGGTTCCTTCGGCCGCGACGGCGAAAGAAGGCCTTATGGCGAGCACAAGCCCTATGGCGAACACAAATCTTACGGCGAAGGCAGGCCTTCGGGCGAAAAGCGCCAGTACGGCGAGCGCAGGGGCGGCAAACCGGGCTTCAGCAAAGGCCCCAGGCAGGGGTTCAGCAAAGGACCTAAGCCGGGCTTCGGCAAGGCTCCCAGGCAGGGATTCAACAAGGAATCCGACGCCGGCATAAACAGGATGATTGAGAACAGCCCGCGCAAGCCGCACTATTCCGGAGTGGACGTGAGCGACTCCCCCGTGCAGGAAGTCATCCGCCTCAACCGCTTCATAGCCAACTCGGGCGTTTGCTCGCGCCGTGAGGCCGACACAATGATACAGGCAGGTGTAGTTACCGTGAACGGAGAGGTCGTAACCGAACTCGGAACGAAGGTCAACGTCTTTACGGATGTAGTGAAGTTCAACGGCGAGACCCTCAAGGGCGAAGACAAGGTTTACATAGTGATGAACAAGCCCAAGGGCTTCGTCACCACCGCAAGCGACCCCCACGCCGACAAGACCGTGATGGATCTTATCAAGGGCTGCAGCACGAGGGTATATCCAGTCGGACGCCTCGACAAGGCCACCACCGGGGTGCTCATGTTCACCAATGACGGAGAAATCTCCGAACGCCTCACCCATCCCGCATACGACAAGAAGAAGATCTATCAGGTAATCCTCAACAGGCCCCTCACCGACGAAGATCGCGACAGCATACTCTCCGGAGTCGAACTCAGCGACGGCCCCATGGCAGCGGACGCCCTCGAATTCATCGACCCGGACGACCACCGCAAACTCGGCATCGAGATCCACTCGGGCAAGAACCGCGTGGTGCGCAGGCTCTTCGAGGCCATCGGCTACGAAGTCCGCACCCTCGACCGCGTGTATTTCGCCGGCCTCACCAAGAAGGGTCTCAAGAAGGGCGAATGGCGTTACCTTACAGAGAGCGAAGTCAATATCCTGAAGATGGGAGCATACGTATAATGGCGCATAAATCCGGTTTCGTAAATATCATCGGCAATCCTAATGTCGGCAAGTCCACCCTCATGAACGCCATGGTGGGCGAGAAGCTGTGCATAGTCACCGCCAAAGCCCAGACCACACGTCACAGGATAATGGGTATAGTGAACGGAAAAGACTGGCAGATAGTTTATTCCGACACTCCCGGCATACTTAAGCCGGCCTACAGGCTCCAGGAAAAGATGATGGACTTCGTGGACTCCGCCATAGGCGACGCCGACATAATCCTTTACGTAACCGACACCCAGGAAACTCCCGACAAGAACTCCGCATACATCGAAAAGCTGAAGGATCTCACCTGCCCGGTAATCGTGGTCATCAACAAGATAGACCTCAGCGACCAGGCGAAGGTGACGGAACTCATGGAATGGTGGAGTTCTCAGGTGCCCGGAGCACTCGTTATCCCCGCCTCCGCCAGGGAGAAATTCAACCTCGAGAGCATACTCAATGCAGTGGTTGAGAGGCTTCCCCTCTCCCCGCCCTGGTACGACAAGGACACCTTTACCGACAGGAACCTGCGCTTCTTCGCATCGGAGATAGTGCGCGAGCAGATACTCCTCAACTACAAGGAAGAGATTCCCTACAGCTGCGAAGTGGTGGTGGAGAGTTTCAAGGAAGGAGAGGAGCGCTACGACATCAGCGCCATCATATACGTCATGCGCGAGTCGCAGAAGGGCATAGTGATAGGACGCCAGGGAGCCGCGCTCAAGCGCGTGGGGACGGAAGCCCGCAAGGAAATGGAAGATTTCTTCCAGAAGAAGGTGTTCCTGCAGTTGCTGGTCAAGGTAGACCCCGACTGGCGCGCAAGCCGCAGGGAGCTCAGACGCTTCGGATATGAGCAGTAGAAAAGAGAATTATGGACGAATTTGAAGATATAAAGAACGAAGAACTCGAGGAAGTATCCCCCGAAGAGGAAGTGGTGCTGGAAGGGGACGAAGTGACCGGTGACGAGCGCGCCACCGGCAAATTCGGGCGGCTTCTCGACAGCGACAGCCACAAGTTCAAACTTTCGGGGATGTTCAAGGACTGGTTCCTGGACTACTCCTCCTACGTTATACTCTACAGGGCGGTCCCACACATAGTGGACGGACTCAAGCCGGTGCAGAGGCGCGTGCTCCATGCCATGAAGCGCATGAACGACGGCAACTACACCAAGGTAGCCAACATCGTAGGCCAGGCAATGCAGTACCATCCCCACGGCGACCAGTCAATCCTGGGAGCCCTGGTGCAGCTGGGCCAGAAAGGCCTTACGGTTGACACCCAGGGTAACTGGGGAAGCATCCTGACCGGAGACTCCAACGCCGCTCCCCGATACATCGAGGCAAGGCTGTCCAAGTTCGCCCTGGACGTGCTCTTCGACGACGAGATCACCAACTGGATGAACTCCTACGACGGGCGCAACCTGGAACCCACGGAACTGCCGGTACGCTTCCCCCTGCTGCTCGCACAGGGAACCGAAGGCATCGCCGTTGGTATGGCCTCCAAGATACTCCCCCACAACTTCAACGAGCTCATGGATGCGTCGGTGAAGATTCTCCAGGGCAAGCCTTACGAGATTTATCCCGACTTCCCCACCGGAGGTTACGCCGACTGCTCAAAGTACAACAACGGCCGCCGTGGAGGCTCCGTCAAGGTCCGCGCTAAGATCGAGAAGATCGACAAGAGCACCATCGCCATAACCGAGATTCCCTACGGAAAGACCACGGGAATACTTATCGATTCCATACTGAAAGCCAAGGACAAGGGCAAGATCAAGATCAAGAAGGTGCAGGACATGACTTCCAAGAAGGCCAACATCCTCATCCATCTCCCTGCGGACGTATCGCCCGACAAGACCATCGACGCCCTGTACGCCTTCACCGACTGCGAGACCAACATAGCTCCCAACGCCTGCGTCATCAAGGACGGCAAGCCGCAGTTCCTGTCGGTTAACGAGGTACTCGAATACAACACCTACCACACCCGCGACCTGCTGGAGGCACAGCTCCGCATCAAGCTCGAAAAACTCGAGAAAGACTGGCACTTCGCCTCGCTCGAGCGCATCTTCTTCGAAAACCGCATCTACAAGATACTCGAACTTGACCAGAAGACCTGGGAACAGCAGCTGGACGACATCTTCGAGAAGATGAAGAGCTTCCAGGACATGCTTCACCGCGAGATAATGATGGACGACATCCTCGTGCTCGTGGACAAGCCCGTGCGCAAGATATCCAAGTTCGACACCAAGGCCATGGACGAGAAGATACTCAAGATGGAGGCCGACATGGTGGTGGTGAAGGACAATATCGAGCATATCACGGATTACACGATAGAGTGGTTCAAACGCCTGAAGAAAGACTACGGAGCAGCCTTCCCGAGGCTCACCGAACTCACCGGCTTCGAGACCATCACGGCCACGAAGGTGGTGAACAACAACGCCAAGCTGCAGGCCAACCTGGCCGAGGGCTTCGTAGGCATAGGACTCAAGCGTGACGACGGCGGCACCTATATATGCGACTGCTCCGACCTTTCGGAGATAATAGTCATAGGCAAGGACGGACGCTACCGCATCACCAAGGTGGCCGACAAGGCCTTCTTCGGTAAGGACCTGCTGTACGTGGGAGTGTTCAACCGTGGAGACAGCCGCACAATTTACAACGTCATCTACCGTGAGGGAAAGACCTCGGTTTACTACGCCAAGCGCTTCGCAGTCACTTCCATAACACGTGACAAGGAGTACGACATCACCACAGGTGCGCCGGGATCCACGATAGTGTGGTTCAGCGCCAACCATAACGGAGAGGCCGAGACTGTGAAGGTGCAGCTGCGTCCCAAGCCGAAGCTCAAGAAGACCTCGTTCGAATACGACTTCTCCACCCTCGCCATCAAGAGCAAGACCGCACGCGGAAACCTCGTCAGCAAGAACGTCATCCAGCGCATCAGCCTCAAGAGCAAGGGTGTAAGCACCATAGCCGGAAAGGACATCTGGTACGACACCGATATCCAGAAGCTCAACGAGGACGGACGCGGCCTCTACCTGGGCCAGTTCGAGGGCGACGACAAGGTGCTCGCCATCTTCCGCAACGGAACCTTCTACACCACTTCCTTCGACCTCGTCAACCGCTATCAGGGCGACGTGCTCAAGGTCCAGAAGTTCGATCCCGACAAGACCTACACCGCCCTCTACTGGGACGGCGCGGTCAAGACCTTCTACGTCAAACGCTTCTCCTTCGTGGAGAGTAACAACACTCCGGTTTCGTTCATTTCGGACGCCCCGAAGTCGTATCTGGTAGACCTCAGCGAAGACGCACATCCCCAGTACAAGTGTATCTTCGGTGGCAAGAGCGCCCACAAGGAGCCCGAGTGCATTGATGCAGAGGAGTGGATTGCCAAGAAGGGCATAGCCGCCAAGGGCAAGAAGTGCCACGACCGCGAGACGGTCAAGAAGGTGGAATTCATCGAGCCTCTGGTGAAGCCGGAAGACGAACTTCCGCCTCAGGAGCCGGAGACTATCGAGATCGATCTCCCGGAGGACGACCTCGGACTCCCTACCGGAGAGATCACCCTCACCATAGAGGAACCCACCCTGTTCTGATGATCTGGTCGCTGACAGGCTTCATGGGTTGCGGAAAGAGCGCCGTCGCGCGGGAACTGTCCCGTCGCGGCGGCTTCCGTGTTTATGACCTCGACGAGATGATAGAGTCGTCCGCCGGCAGGAGCATCCCGGAAATCTTCGCCTCCGGCGGAGAATCCGCCTTCCGCACATTCGAACGGATAGTTCTGGAAGAATTCCTCTTCCGCGAAGCGTCGGCTCCCGGAAATATGGTCCTTTCGCTCGGAGGAGGCACCCTCACCGACGCGGAAAGCAAGAAACTCGTACAGGAACGCACTTCCTGCATCTACCTCAGGGCCTCCCTCGCGACCCTTGCGTCGAACCTTCGCGAAGTCGGTACGGAAGGCCGGCCCCTTCTGGCTCTCAAACCCGGACAGAGCCTCGAAGACCGCATAGCGGAACTGATGACAGCCAGGGCTCCCCTCTACGAAGCTGCAGCCGGCCATATCATCGATACGGACGGAAAGGGTGATTCCGAAGTTGCAGACGAGATTGTCAGATTGACGGCTCGGACGAACCGATAAGGTCGGAAATGCCGCCCTCGCTCTCGCGCAGATCCTTTACGCGAAGCTGGGTAAACGAATTACCGCAGTAATAATTCTCCACTATCGAATAGCAGACGTCGATAGGGTTGCCTTCCTTTATATAATCGAAACGGTCCGACAGGTTGAAGGCTATCGCCGGAACCTTGTGGTAAGGCTGGTCTTCCTGGATGAGGTCCAGCTTCATGTGGGCTCCGCCAGCTCCCACCTTGCGTCCGTCGCCTGCGTCGTAAACGTTGCGCGTGACGAACACGGGATTGTGGTTACCGGGCCCGAAAGGCTGGAACTGCTTGAGTATACGGAAGAACTTGGGGGTTATCTGCGCGAAGTCGAGCTCCGAGTCGATGTCGATCGTAGGCGTGAGCATGTCCAGGGTGGCGTACTTGCCGACGAACTCATCCATGCGGCGGGCGAACTCGGGAAGTTTATCCTCCGTGAGCGTAAGACCGGCGGCGTAGGTATGTCCGCCGAAGTTCTCCATCAGGTCGGCGCAGCTCTCGATGGCGGCGTATAGGTCGAAGCGGCCGGCGCTGCGGGCCGAACCGGTGACGAAGCCGTTGGACTTGGTAAGCACCACCGTGGGCTTGAAATACGCCTCCACGAGCCTGGATGCTACGATGCCAACCACTCCCTTGTTCCACTCGGGATTATATACTATGGTAACGTGCTCGTGCGCGAGGGCCTTGCCTTTCTGCACCATTCCAAGTGCCTCGGCGGTTATCTCGCGGTCGATATTCTTGCGCTCGTTGTTATTGTTGTTGATCTTTTCTCCCACCATCATGGCCTTGCCGGTGTCCGTGGCGGTAAGAAGTTCCACTGCGAGGCGGCCTGTCTCCATGCGGCCGGCGGCGTTGATGCGCGGACCTATCTTGAAGACTATGTCATCCACCGTGATGTGGCCGGGTTCAAGCTTGGAAAGATTGATTATGGCAAGCAGACCTTTGCGGGGAGCCTCGTTGAGCTGACGCAGGCCGAAGAAGGCGAGGATGCGGTTTTCGCCCACCATAGTCACCAGGTCGGAGGCTATGCTGACCACCAGGAGGTCCAGCAGAGGCAGAAGGGTCTCGAACGGGATGTCGTAACGCTGCGAATAAGCCTGCACGAGTTTGAATCCCACACCGCATCCGCAGAGGTCGTCGAAGGGATAGGTATCGTCCTCACGCTTGGGGTCGAGCACGGCCACGGCGGCGGGCAGTTCATCTTCGGGGAGATGATGGTCGCAGATTATAACATCTATGCCCTTCTTCTTAGCCAGGGCAACCTTTTCGATGGCCTTGATGCCGCAGTCGAGGGTGATGATGAGGCTGAAACCGTTTTCCGACGCCCAGTCTATGCCCTTGACCGACACTCCGTAACCCTCGTCGTAACGGTCGGGAATGTAGAAATCGACCTTGTCGGTATAACGCTTGATGAACGAATACACCAGCGATACCGCGGTGGTTCCGTCCACGTCGTAGTCGCCGTAAACCAGAATCTTCTCGCCTCCCTCAATCGCCTGGTGAAGCCTCTCCACGGCCTTTTCCATATCTTTCATGAGGAAGGGGTCGTGCAGTTTGTCGAGACTGGGACGGAAGAAGGTGCGGGCCTGTTCGAAGGTTTCGACGCCACGTTTCACGAGCAACTCTGCAAGCACCCGGTCGATGCCTACCTCGGTGGCAAGACGGCCCACTTTATCGCTTGGGGCCGGATCGCCGAGTATCCACTTGCAGTCTTTTGCCATAATTCCTGCAAAGATAACAAATAATCTTTTCGGAGAAAAATTGTATATTTGTAAGTTACAATTAAGCAAAGTCTGAAATGGCGAACATCGAGTACAGCGAGCAGGAACAGATCCGGAGGGATTCCCTCGCAAAACTGAGGGAACTTGGCATCGAGCCTTATCCTGCGGCCCTCTACCCCGTAAACGAGAGTGCGAAAAGCATAGCTGAAGGATACGATCCCGAGAAGGGCAACTTCGACGACGTGTGCATAGCGGGACGCATCATGAGCCGCCGCATTATGGGAGCCGCCTCGTTCATGGAACTTCAGGACGAGTCGGGGCGCATACAGGTTTACGTCAAACGCGACGAGATCTGCCCCGGGGAAGACAAGACCATGTACAACACGGTGTTCAAAAAACTGCTGGACATAGGCGACATAGTGGGCATCAAGGGCTTCGCCTTCTTCACCCAGACCGGGCAGCTGAGCGTCCACGCCAGGGAACTCACCCTGCTGAGCAAGTCGCTGAGGGTTCTCCCCATAGTCAAGGAAGTGGACGGAGTAGTGCATGACGCATTCACCGACCCCGAACTCCGCTACCGCCAGCGTTACGTGGACCTCATCGTCAATCCTCAGGTAAAGGAGACCTTCATCAAGCGCGCAAAGATCATTTCAACCATGCGCGAATACTTCAACGAGGCAGGTTGCCTGGAAGTGGAGACCCCCATCCTCCAGGGCATCCCCGGCGGCGCAACGGCACGTCCGTTCATCACCCACCACAACGCCCTGGACATCCCCCTCTACCTCCGCATAGCCAACGAACTCTACCTCAAGCGCCTCATCGTGGGCGGATTCAACGGAGTTTATGAGTTTGCCAAGGACTTCCGCAACGAGGGAATGGACAAGACCCACAA
>CAMHTE010000042.1 GCA_946187975.1 uncultured Bacteroidales bacterium
CAATGGAATAACCATGAGGACGAGGGTCTCGCTCTCCTCCACTATATTGTCTGGAACCGTTCCTCAGGGAAGCCTGCAGCTTTTGATGCGCGCGCTGCTGACGGTCACGGGCAAGAGGAGTGTGAACAAGGATGCTTTCGATTATTACCGCCGCGGCGAAGCGCTCCGGCAGGAGATGCTGCAATATTCCACCCGCGGCATCAACGCGGTGATGGACAGTCTTATGTGTCCGGACTATTATTATCCCGACACCAAGACCATGAGCAAGCTCGGTGACGACCTGCCGGAACGTGCGGGTCGCTTCTTCGACGAGCAGTTCAGCCGCATGAACGACGGGGTACTTGTGATAATGGGCAACCTCGATGAAAGCGCCCTCAAAAAATTGCTCTGCGCCAGCCTGGGAGGCTTTTCGACAAGCTCCTCATGGGCTGTCCGTCCAAGGGTTTCATGCAATTTCCGCTCTGGCTGGTCTACTTATACAGTCGACCGTTCGGAGAGCACCGTGGGTGACGGACAGGGCTGCACGAGCCTCGCGCTGACGGCCGTGCGGCCGTTCACGATGACATCGTGGTGCGCTTTCCGCATAGCTGCGGAAGCGCTCCGGCGCGAGGTCGTGAAGGGACTCGCCACATGCGGTCAGTATGCCGAAGTAAGTACCAGGATGCAGCTTTTCCCGGTCGAAAGGGTCAGCGTCTTCGTTAACTGCCGCCCCTGCCCGGCCGAAGGCCTTCCCATCGACGTGGAGCCTTCCGATCCGCTAACTGCGCTGGGCGCCCTGCGCGAAGCTCTATCCACCCTCTTCGCCAAAGGCATAAGCGACGCCGACCTCAAGGGATACAAGATGGCCATTGGGCACGCCATGGCAGCTGAGCTCGCACTTCCCGAAAACCTTATGGAAGCTGTCCTGACGCGTACCGCCGAAGGCAAGGACCTTGTTACCAACCTTCAGGCCAACCTCGCCGGAGTTACCATGGCGGATGTCCGGGCCGTGCTTTCCGACCTCGAATCCGGCAGCAAGGTGGAGTACGTCATAAAGTGATATGCACGGCCGTTTCGGAACAATAGTCCAGATAGGGGACATCCTTGTAAGCGAGGATGTTGTGAGCGAGTTCTTCGCGTGCGATTACGCCGTATGTAAAGGGGCATGCTGCATCGTTGGCGACAGCGGGGCTCCGATGGAGGAGGATGAACCCGAAGAAATCGAAAGGAGCTTCTCGCGCTTCTCTCAGCTCATGTCGGAGCAGGGACGGGCTGCCGCCGAGGCGGAAGGCTTCTTTTCGGTGGACCGCGACGGCGACCTGGTCACCCCTCTGGTGCCCGGTTCGGGAGAATGTGCCTATTGCCACATGGATGGCGATAACTGCCTGTGTGCCATCGAAAAGGCAGGCTTCACAAAACCCGTATCGTGTTCGCTTTACCCTATCCGCGTAACCCGTCTCACCGGTGGCGGACTCGCCCTCAACCTTCATAAATGGGGTATCTGCCGCTGCGCTTTCGAAAAGGGCGCACGCGAAGGAATCCGTGCATATCAGTTCCTCCGAAAGCCTCTTACCGAACGTTTTGGAGCCGAATTCTATGAGGCTCTGGATGCAGCCGCTTCACACATCAACGGTTGACATTCGAACGCAAAGATTTTTCTTTTCATTTCTCTTTGCTTTTAAAAAGTTTTTGAATTCTTTGCTTTTGGAGCAAAAAAGATTAATTTTGCGTTGTTGACAATAAAACGTTTTATATAATGAAGTGCACTTTTGGTAAGATTTTTAGCTGCCTCGCGATGGTGGCTTTCGTCGCTTTTTCTTATTCCTGTTCCAAGAATGAGGAAAAGTCCCCCAAGGATGACTCCGAAGAGGTCGAACCCCTGGAGCCCGGCCATATGGCATTCGAGGCTGTCTTCAGTGAAGCTTTCGCCACTAAGGCGGATCTCGTTGATATGAAGCCGGCATGGAAGGAAGGAGACAAGATCAGCGTATTCGGTGCCGACGGCGCAAAGTACGACCTTTCCATGAAGAGTTTCGAGGGCGACAAGGCCGTTTTTGAAGGCGAAGCCCCGGAAAGCGGTCCGTATGCGGCCATTTATCCCTCCGCCGACAATCTAACTTACGATAGCGGGAAAATCCTGGCAGAGATTCCGGCCGTGCAGACTCTTTCAGGCGATTCCAAACTGCCGGAAGGGACCCTCATGAACGTTGCATATGCAGCCAAGGCGGCCGATAAGGGAAAGACAGCGCTCAACATGCTGAATGTCTGCTCGCTCATCGACGTGGCGCTTGAGGACGACGGAATTACCGCCGCTGCGATCTTCTCCAAGGACGGCACTCCCATAGCCGGAAAGGTTTCGATAGATCCCGCAACCGGAGAGGCCACTGTAGTCGAAGGTGTCGACTGCATCACCATCAAGCCTTCAGGCGAAACCTTCACCTCCGGACGCGCTTACGTCAGCGTCCTCCCTGGCACCTATGCCGACCTTATCATTCTCTATTCCTTCAAGGGAGAAGTCCGCAAGGGAGAATGGACAGCCGACGGTACCCTCAAGATGGAGAGGAGCGGCGTGCTGGCTCTTGGCGAAGTTAACGAACTGGCCAGGGGCTATTTCATCGCCAATGCCGCCGACCTGAAGGCCTGGAAGGCCGACAAGGCCAACTGGAACTCCGAGGGCGACATCATCACCTTTATCGGCGATGTCAATCTTAACGACGAACTTTGGGAGCCCATCACGGATACATACCCCGGATCCATCGAGGGTAACGGACACAAGATCTCCCATTTCCATGTCGAAAACACGACCCGTTTCGCGGGATTCTTCGGATCCAACTACACCAAGGCCGTTAACGACCTGGTATTCGGTTCCGAGGACGGCAAGACCTACGACGGCACTTCCTATATCATAGGCAAATGCGCAGACGGCTCCACCAGTGACTCCTGGACCTATGCAGGAATCTTTACCTACACCACCAAGAGTGCTAACGTAAAGAACGTCATCAACTTCGTGCCCATCACCGTGTCCGCCAGCAATGCCCGTAAGAGCCGCGTTGGAGGCATCTTTGCCTGGATCGAAGGAACCGGAATGAACCTGGAGAACTGCGAGAACTACGGTGATATTACCGTTGAGAACCACCCGGCCAAGGCCGCATACACCAGCTTGGGCGGAATACTCGGGGGCGTCAACAGCAGCGGACCGGTCGTTCTGAAGAACTGTGTCAACCACGCCAAAGTCACCAGCAAGAACAAGGCCTGCAGAAACCTGGGAGGAATCATAGGCATGACCTATTCCGCAACTCCCAGCCTGCTGCTGGAGAACTGCGTGAACGAGGGCGACGTCTCAATGCTCTACAGTGCTACCCAGGACGGCAGCCTTCGTATAGGCGGCATCGCCGGCACCATGACCAGCAAACCCGAAAACACCCCGTTCATGCTTAAGAACTGCACCAACCGCGGAAAAGTTTATACCGAGGTGGCGCATATCAATTACGCAGGCGGAATCGTTGGACAGTCCGAAGGTTCCAATATCGACGGATGTGTCAATGAGGGTGAAGTAGTCATCGATCAGACCGAGCATCCTACCGTGCGCCTCCAGGCGGCCGGTGGAATAGTCGGCGTTGCCGGATATGGCTCCGGATATGGCCCCAACAGTTTCGTGAACTGCGAAAATAAGGGCAAGGTTTCCGTGAAGTCCGTCTCTTCCGGACATCCCCAGACTCCCACTTCTTCTACGGTATTCTATGGAACGAATGCAGCTGGTATCCTCGGCCTTGCCTGCCAGACCAAAATACTCGCCTCCAATACCAATTCAGGTGAAATTGAGGTGGAGAATGCCTATGAACCCTCTTCGGCTGATTTCCCTGCCGTAGCCCAGGCCGGCGGCATAGTCGGATACGACTACGGAACCATCGAGAGTTTTATCGGCAACGTTTCCTCCGGAAAGGTCAGCGCCAAGACCACCAAGGCTTCGTCTACTCCCGGTCAGGCATATGCCGGAGGAGTTATAGGCCGTCTGAACCTCTCTGCGATGGTGGACGGCCGCGGCACAGGAGCAGTTAGCGCTTCCACCGCAGGTGACGGAGGATCGGCGTATGCCGGATCTATTGCCGGAAGCAATGACGGCCCCGGCACCATAGTGTCCTGCGTTTACGGAGGTACTGTCAACGGAGCGGCTGCAGCCGCGGAAAATACCGTTGGTCACGGCAATCTTCCCCTTTCTTACTCCGATGGCAGCGGAAGTGGCCCTCAGGGTGGTGAATTCGCCGTTTCCCTGACGGAGGCCAGCTTCCCCGGCACCGGTTACACTCCTTCCACCCTGGTGGTCCTCACCGGACAGGAGGCGGTTACCGTGACCAAGCAGGGGCTCGACTGGCTGTCTTCCGCCGGCATTCCTTCCGAGATCGAAGCTGGCAAGACGGTAGTGCTGTCGCTTGTGCCCGCCTCCGGAAACGTGTTCGAAAAGAGGGAAGGCAAGCTTATCTTCAAGGAGAAGACTTCCGGCACCGAAAAGAGCGTGAATCTTTCGCAGAAAGATCTTTACACTCCGGTGAACGGCTTCCCCGTGAAGTGGTACACGCACAGCCAGAAGACCTATGCTTCCACCGATGCCGCACGCAGGTGGACGAATGAGCATGTGGGGGCCGCCGTAGCATACGAAACTCCTAACGCTCCCGAAATCGGCGCAGGTACCGCATATATCTCCGCCGTACCCGCGAACGGAGCTACACTCCGCTACACCGTGGATCTCAGTTCTTCGTCCAAGACCATCTGCCTCGGCAACCTCGGCGAGGGCGACTGCATCCACTTCAGCGTGCCTGTGGTGTCGCTGCCTGCCGGAACCGACGTGGACTTCATGATCACCATCAGTTCCGCCAACAACGCGACTCCCAAGTACTGGCTGTTCGAATACTGGGACGGAACCCAGTGGAAGGGCGACGAAAGGTACACCGCCAAGGAGGACAGCAATGTCAAGTATTCCTTCTATGTGTATAAGTTCTCCTCGGTGAACTACCGCACCTTCATAACCAGCTTCACCCTTCCGAATAAGGTGGAGAACGACTTCGTGAAGATGCGTCTCCGTGCAGTCGGCAACATCAACTGCAACGGCAACCCCATCACCAGGACTTCCAGTGCGCTCATTTATCTGGCCGCCACCACTTCGCCGTGGGTGTCCTGCGTAATCGCGGCGTATCCCGAGGCCCCGGCCGTCAAGGACAGGACCAAGATCATGCAGCTTGGTAACAGTAATACTTTCGTGTATGGAAGCGCCTTCTATCTCAAGCAGCTCTGCCGTGCCGGAGGCCACCAGACGGACGTTCGCATCAACCTCAAGGGATCGAACCAGTTCGAACACCACCTCGAGCAGCTGCAGTTCTCGCAGGAGGTCACCAGCGAGGGCGGATACGGCAAGTCCATCCTGCAGGACGGCGGTTACTATCACGGAATCGTCGGCTACGGCAGCAACTCCGTAATCAGCGGCCGCACAAGCGACAAGATTACTCCCGAGTATGTGGAAGAATACACCAAGAAGATGTCGGCGGAAGTCCGTAAGTATTCGCCGGATTGCGACATTATCCTGGAGAACCTCTTCTCGTTCAGTTACAAGACGTTGAACAACTGGCTCGGCTTCGGCAGCTACGACAACTTCGATCACTGCATGTGGAGGGGAGCTCAGATATTGGCCGCCGCCGATTCGAATCTCGACTGGATCTCACCTATAGGACTCGCGTTCAGGCTGGCCCGCAACAAGTACGGGTTCACGGACGAGTACAACTACCTCAACTGGACGGACAAGTACCACGGCAGCAGGTACGGCATGTACCTCAAGGCCTGTGTGGATTACCTGATAATGTTCGGTGACGACTTCGGCGACAACATCCACTCCGACTGCGATATCGTTCACGAGAACGCAGTCAAGCTGAGGGCAGCCGCGAAGGAAGCCGTATTCGGTCCCGACAGCGATCCTGCCTTCCGCAATAATTTCAAACGGGAGAATGTAGTTAACTATCAGCCTTCGTACCTGCCTTAACGGCGGTCCAGGGCTTCAAGGGCACTCACGACCCTCACCAGCGCCTTGTTCTGGCCTTCTAGTTCGAAGCCGGCAAGTGTCCTGGTGAGGGTTACCCTATCTTCGAACATCTGGAACAGTCTCACTACGGGAGATTTCAGGCGGAAAGTCATGGTTTCGCCCTCTTCGCTTTCCAGGATATACCCCCTGTTATGCATGGCCTCCACTACGTCCTGACGCAGTTCTTCGTACGAACCGGTTACGTGCGCGATACGGCGTCCGAAGGCAAGGCGCGGGTATACCATAGCGAACACTGCGCATATTCCCGCAATCTGCCACAGGGACTTGGTGCCGTCGCGGAAAATGTCTTCCGGAGTGGACCCTACGAGGCCCAGCATCGACAGTACGAATATGAAAATCACCAGCATGAAAGCCAGGTAAAAGAAGTATTTGACGGAGCGAATGATGTATTTCATAATGCGCAAATATACGGGAAAATCATTATTTTTGCCCCGGTAACATTAAAATAGACAACTATGGAACAGAAAGAAGACCCTTTGCAGAGGATAGAACGCGAGGAGCGCGAACGCAAGGAGCGTGGCGGTAGCCTCCGCTCCACCATGTGGGCCCTCGTCGTCGTGGCAGCCGTACTTGCGGCAGCCCTCGTATATGTATGGTATCAGAAGAGCAGTCTCGTCAGCGAGCTCGAAATCGAGAAGCAGGACCTCACCGAGCAGATAGTGTCGCTCCAGGGCGATTACGCGCAGCTGTCGTCCGACTACGAGAGCATCAACGCCCAGCTCGATTCTTCCCGCGAGGAAGTGGCCCAGCTGGTCGAGCGCATTAAGAAGACCCAGGCTGCCGACCGCGCCAAGATGCGCCAGTACGAGAAGGAACTCGGCACGCTCCGCAGCATCATGCGCAGTTACGTGGTCCAGATCGACTCGCTCAATACCCTTAACAAGAAGCTCACCGTGGAAGCGGCCGAGGCGCGCCGTCAGGCCGCCGAGGCTGGTAAGCGTAACGCCGAGCTCAGCGAGCAGGTGTCCACGCTCTCCGACAAGGTCGCAACCGGATCGGTGCTCAAGGCCCGCGGCATACGCCTCACTGCCTATAATGCATCGGACAAGGCCACCGACCGCAGCAGCCGCGTCACCCGTATGATGGTATCGCTCACGCTGATGGAGAACGATCTTGCCGAGCACGGCCCCGTGAGGGTTTACGTCCGCGTAAAGGACCCCGAAGGATATCTGTTGCAGGATGGCACCAACGCCAGCTTCACCTGCTCCGGAGTCGCCATGTCGGCAACCGCTTCCCGCGAAGTTGACTTCCAGGGCGGCGATGTGGAGATGAGCATCTACATCAACAATATCCCCGGTTACGTCAAGGGCATATACACCGCCGAGGTTTACACGGTGCAGTCGCTGCTCGGATCGGCCGAGATACTGCTGAGATAGATGGTTTACGTCCACGTCCCTTTCTGCCGGAGTTTCTGCCTCTATTGCGGCTTTTATTCCGAACTTGCATGCAGGGGAAGGGATGCCGGAGCCTTCGAAACATGGGCCAACGGTGTCTGCCGTGAGGCGGAAGACCGGGCCGATGAGATAAAGGCCACTCTCGGACTCAATACTTTGTATATAGGAGGAGGTACGCCCAGCGTGCTTCCTCCCGTTATTCTGGAGCGTGTGGTATCCGCAGTGTCTGCCATCACCGGAGCAAGCCCGGATAATCCTTACGAAGAATTCACTATTGAAGTGAATCCCGACGACATGGTCAAAAATGGCGCTCCGTACGTTAAGAGGCTGGTTTCGCTTGGAGTTTCGCGGATCAGCATGGGAGTCCAGTCGCTCGACGACGGCATACTCCGTTGGATGAACCGCCGTCACGATGCCACAGGAGCCCGAAAGGCGGTGGAAATCATCCGCGCCTCCGCTCCGGACATCGACCTTTGCGTCGACCTTATAACCGGAGTGCCCGGGATGGACGAAGCCATGCTGCAAAAGACCCTGGACGAAGTCCTGCAATGGCGCCCCGAACATATATCGGCTTATCAGCTTGGCATAGACGAGGACAGCGCCCTCTTTAAACTGGTTGAGGAAGGCAAGGTAAAGGAAGCGGACGAAGAGATTTGCCGCGCGCAGTATGAACTTGTATGCGAGGTCCTGCACAGGGCCGGTTACCGTCACTACGAGATATCCAACTGGGCCCTGCCCGGTCATGAGGCCAGGCACAATTCCGCCTACTGGTCCAGACGTCCTTATGTCGGATTAGGCCCCGGGGCACATTCCTTCGCCATCCTTCCCGACGGCACCCAGCGCCGCAGCTGGAACAGCCAAAGCGTCGGCGGATGGACTTCCGACGGCGAAACCTTATCTCCGGAAGAAATCCAGGAGGAACAGACCATGCTTCTCGCCCGCACGGCCGAAGGTCCCATTCCCGAAAAGGACTGGTTCGTGGCGGACGATATTATTTCCGGTATGATTTAGATTGCGGCTGTCTTACGGAGCAGCCAGTCGCCCTCTGCGTCGTTAAGCATGGGGCGAAGGGTGTCGTAAACCATTGAGTTGTAGGAGTTGAGCCAATCGCGTTCGGCTTCCGTGAGCAGTTCCGGCAACAGGGCCGAGGTGTCGAAGTGGCAGAGGGTCAGAGGCTCGAAGCGCAGCCATTCGCCGAATTCGTTGGAATCCGCCTTGACGCATAGCAGAAGGTTCTCATGCCTCACACCGTGCATCCCTTCGCGATAAATCCCGGGTTCATCGGAACATATCATCCCGGGGAACATTGCTTGGGAGTTGAGGTTCTGGCGTATGTCCTGAGGCCCTTCGTGGACTCCAAGGAACCAGCCTACACCGTGTCCCGTGCCGTGTCCGTAGTTCCGCATATACTCCCACAGCGGTTCACGCGCCAGTACATCCAGCCTGCATCCGGGGGTTCCGGCGGGGAAAACGGCCCTTGCAAGGGCGATGTGTCCTTTGAGCACGAGGGTGTAATCCTCCATCTCGAGCCGGCTGCAGGGGCCGAGGGGAACCGTACGGGTTATGTCGGTAGTACCGTCGGAGTACTGTCCGCCCGAGTCACAGAGATAGAGCCCGTGTGCTTCCAGCAGGGGAGCACCTTCGCGGGGAGTGACGTAATGGGGTAGAGCCGCTCCGGGGCCGTATGCCGAGATGGTCTCGAAGCTGTCGCCCTGATACCCGGCTCCTTCCGCCCGAAGCGACGCCAGTTTGACGGAAGCATCCCATTCGCTTATGCGGCGCCCTTCGTCCATGCATGTTTCCAGCCAGAAGAGGAACTTTTCGACGGCAAGGCCGTCCCTTACGTGGGCCTCCCTCATTCCGTCGATTTCCACGGTATTTTTTACAGCCTTCCAGAGCTGCACCGGCGAGATGCAGGATATCAGCCGGGCCGGTCCAATGAGCGAGCAGAGATGGTAGTTAAGGATGGAACTGTCGGCCGCGACGGTGCCGTCCAGGTCGCTCAGGGCTATCTCTGTCTCTTCGTAATAGCGGGGATTGACTCCGTCCGCGCGAAGCGCTTCGAGGGTTTCCTCCGTGACGGGATCTTCCACTTCCCCTTTGAGCACGAACCAATCGGCCGTCTCCGGCCCGACGAGGAGATAAGAGATAACGAGGGGATTGTATTCTATGTCGGAGGCACGGACATTCAGGGTCCAAGCTATGTCGTCAAGCGAACTGAGCAGTATGTAGTCGGCTTTTTGGGAGGCGAGCCAGTCGCGCAGGCGTCCCAGCCGCTCGATGCGGCTTTCTCCCGGAAAGGCCTCGAATATGGGAGTCTGCGGGATGTCGGGCCTGTCGTTCCAGACGGCCTCCATCAGGTTAGGGACACTAACCACATGGCAGGCGGCTCCGTCGGAGTTGAGGGCATCCTTTACGTCCGCCACGAATCCGCGTCCGGCGCAAAGCCCGTCCAGGGCTATGTAAACCTCGCTTTCGCCTTCGAAGTTGCGCCTTATCCATTCGGGGATGGGCACCTGCTCGGGGATACGCATTTTGTGCAGCTGCACTCCGCTTCCTTCCAGCTGGGCGACGGCCTGGATGAAGTAACGCGTGTCGGTCCACAGACCGGCGTGATCCAGGGTAATAACCACGTCACCGGCCTCTCCGGTAAAGCCCGTGAGCCAGTTGACGCATTTCCAGCGTTCCGCGGGATACTCGCTTCCGTGGGGATCGGACCCCGTTACGATAACTGCGTCCCAGCCGTGGCTGCGCATCATTCCGCGCAGAGCCTCAATCCTTTGTGAGTGAATGTTCGCCATACCTTACAAAGTTAGTAAATAATCACTATTTTTGCCTTGCAATGAAAATCGGATCCCTGGACCTCGGTGAGCGGCCCGTGTTGCTTGCTCCCATGGAGGACGTCACCGACGCCTCTTTCCGCATCCTCTGCCGCGAGCAGGGGGCGGACATGGTCTATACCGAATTCGTACCCTCCGACGGCTTGATCCGCGACGCCCAGAAGGCGCTTGCCAAGATGCGTACCCTCGAGGAGGAAGCCCCCGTGGGCATACAGATCTACGGACACATCCCGGAATCGATGGTGGATGCCGCCCGCATGGCCGACCGTGCCGCAGAGCTTGTGGGAGGCCACGGAGCTGACCTTATCGACATCAACTTCGGCTGCCCCGTAAGCAAGATCGCAGGCCGGGGCGCCGGTTCCGGAATGATGCGTTATCCCGACAAGATGGTGGCCATAACCAAGGCCGTGGTGGAGGCGGTGAAAAAGCCCGTGACGGTCAAGACCCGCCTTGGCTGGGATGAGGGCAGCAAGATAATAGTCGAGCTGGCGGAGCGTCTGCAGGACGTGGGTATCCAGGCTCTCACCATACACGGCCGTACCCGTTGCCAGATGTACAAGGGATCGGCTGACTGGACCCTGATAGGTGAGGTGCGCAGAAATCCCCGCATGCACATTCCCATAATCGGCAACGGCGACATTACGGACGGCCCCTCCGCCGCACAGGCTTTCGAGCGTTACGGGGTGGACGGCATCATGATAGGCAGGGCTTCCTTCGGTCACCCATGGATATTCAGGGAGATAAAGCACTACCTCTCCACCGGGGAGCAGATGCCCGAACTTGACGTCAGGGAGAAAGTAGCACTCGCCAGGAGGCATCTCGACCTCTCCCTTCAGTTCAAGGGAGAACCCCGGGGAATCTTCGAGATGCGCCGTCATCTCAGCTGCTATTTCAAGGGTCTTCCGGACTTCAAGGAAACCCGCATGCGCATGGTCACCACCCTCGACAGGGAGGAACTTTACTCAATACTCGATTCAATCGAAGAACGATATGCTTCTCTACCGACTTCTTCTTAAATCCCGGGCGAAAGCCTGGCGCAAGGCTCCGCATGCGGAGGTACCGACCATTTGCGTCGGCAACATCACCGTAGGCGGTACGGGCAAGACTCCTCATACCGAGATGATTCTGGACATGCTCCAGCAGCATTACAAATGGGGTTCAGCCAACCTGGCAGTGCTCTCGCGGGGTTACAAGCGCCGCAGCCGCGGTTTCCAACAGGTAATGACCGACAGCACGGCAGCATTCGCCGGCGACGAGCCCCTGCAGATCAAGCGTAAGTTCCCGGCCGTGACCGTTGCGGTGGATAAGGACCGCGTGGAGGGATGCTCTTTCCTCGTTCATCCGGAGAAGCTTCAGGAACCGGTGAAAAAGCTGCGCCGCATCCGCGACAAGCAGTTCCCCCCGGCGGGTCTCATTGTGCTGGATGACGCCTTCCAGTATAACAAGCTGCACGCCGACCTCAATATAGTCCTGGTCGATTATAACCGCCCCCTGCATACCGACAGGCTCCTGCCTTTCGGCCGTCTCAGGGATCTCCCCGAGAGGATCGCCGACGCCGATGTGGTGATAGTGACCAAATGCCCGTACGAACTCGACGATTGGGAGCGCACCGTATGGGCCGGCAACCTCGGCCTGCGCAAGGACCAGACTCTCCTTTTCTCCTGCATCGAGTATCTCGACCCCGTACCGGTCTTTCCCGAAACCGATTCACGCTACAGCTACTCCAAAAGCCTCGTGCTCTTTACCGGCATAGCCAACGATACACCCCTGCGCTACTCGCTTAGCGACAAATATCGTATAGTTGAGGCTATTTCGTTCCCCGACCACCACAAGTTCAGCCGTGCCGACATGACCAAGGTGGCTTCGGCGGTGCGCAGGCATCCTACGGCAGCCCTGTTTACAACAGAAAAGGACGCAGGTCGCGTCCTTGACTGCAGGAAGATTCCTGCGGAAATAAAGCAAAGGCTCTTCCATGTTCCCATCAGGGTGCGGTTCCTTACCGACCGGGAGCGGGAACTCTTCGAGGAAAGGCTCTCTAGACTGTAAGGATTTCCTTCTCCTTTGCGGCTACGATGTCGTCCACCGACTTGACGTTCTTGTCGGTGATCTTCTGCACTTCGCCTTCGGCTTCCTTCTCGGTGTCCTCGCTCAGGCCTTCGTTCTTCTGGGCCTTCTTGAGGGCTTCGATGGCGTCGCGACGTGCGTTGCGGACTACCACCTTGGCGTTTTCGCCAGCAGCCTTAGCCTTCTTCACCAGCTCGCGGCGGCGCTCCTCGGTGAGGGCCGGCACGGTGCAGCGGATTATCTCGCCGTTGTTCTGGGGAGTAAGTCCGAGGTTGGCGTCGAGAATGGCTTTCTCGATAGCCGGAATCAGGTTCTTCTCCCAGGGCTGGATGGCAAGTGTCTTTGCATCGGGGGCGCTTATCGAGGCTACCTGGCCGATGGGGGTGGGAGTGCCGTAGTAGCTGACGCTTACTCCGTTGAAGATGGACGGATTGGCCTTGCCGACGCGGTAGGTCTTGAGGTCTTCTTCAAGGAATTTAACGGCGTCGAGCATCTTGGAATCGGCACCGTTGACTATTTCTTTTGCTCTGTCGGTTAACATATCGCTTTTAATTTGATTCTATGCATGTACGAGGGTGCCGACCTTCTCTCCGCGGAGGAGCTTGAGGAGGGAGCCCGGCTCGTTGATATCGAACACCACGATGGGCACGGGGCCCTGCTCGCAAAGCGCGAAAGCCGTCTGGTCCATCACCTTGAGATGCTTGAGCAGCGCCTCCTGGAAGGTGAGTTCGGAGTATTTGACGGCGGAAGGGTCCTTCTCGGGATCGGCGGTATAGACTCCATCCACTCGGGTCCCCTTGAGAAGTGCGTCCGCACCGATTTCAAGCGCCCTGAGGGCGGCTCCGGAATCCGTCGAGAAGAAGGGATTCCCGGTACCTCCGGAAAGCAGGCTCACCCCGCCTTCTTCCAGCACCTTGACAGCCGCATCCCTCTCGTAGTATTTGGCAATGGGCTCCATCGGAGTGGCGGTGAACACCTCTGCCCTGATACCTTCGGAGCGAAGGGCCGACGAAAGGGCCAGGGAGTTGATAACGGTGGCAAGCATGCCCATCCTGTCCCCGGTTACGCGGTCGTAACCCTTGCCCAGTCCCTGGATGCCGCGGAAGATGTTTCCGCCGCCGTTCACGATGGCTATCTGGAATCCTTCCTTTACTGCGGAGGATATCTGCTTTGCGAATTTTTTGAGGCTTTCCTCGTCAATGCCCTTTCCGGTGGGTCCGCCGAGGCTTTCGCCGCTGAGTTTCAGAAGTACTCGCTTGTACATAAGGGTGTTTTGGCTTTACGTTATGCGGAAAACAAAAATACCGGAAAATTCGCAAACTTGCAAGATTTGACTTATATTTGCATTCCAAAAGAACAAAAATCGGAACCCAGATGGCACTTTCCACATCATCCATCGGCAAGAAATTCATACAGGCCGTCAGCGGCGCTTTCCTTGTCATTTTCCTGCTTCTGCACGGAACCATCAACTTCTTCTCGGTAATCGACAGCTTCACCGGCAAGTACGGTGCTGTGGCGGCCGACGAGGCCCTCTTCTCCGAAGGGGACGGTCTCTTCAAGCTCGGCTGCGACTTCATGTCCACGCCCATTATCAGCATCATGGTTCCCATCCTGGCCCTCGGGTTCGCAATCCATATCCTCTACGGCTGCTGGCTCACCTGGAAGAATATCCGCGCCCGCGGTGGGGTAAAGCGCTATGAGGTCGCGAGCCGCGCCGCAGCTGACAGCTGGAGTGCCCGCAACATGTTCGTCCTCGGCATCATCATCCTCGGATTCATATGCTTCCATCTCACCCACTTCTGGGCGAAGATGCAGCTCCCGGAGATGTTCGGAATCGGCGAATTCGAGAACGATCCTTACCTGCTTCTCAACCTTACGTTCGGCCGCTGGTGGCTGCTCGTCCTGTACCTGCTCTGGTTCGTGGCGGTGTGGTTCCACCTGTGCCACGGCTTCTGGAGCATGCTTCAGACCGTCGGATGGAACGGCAGCACCTGGTTCTGCAGGATCAAGGTCATCGGCATAATCGTCGCCACGCTCGTTTTCCTGCTGTTCGCGGCAACCGCGGTTAACGCGTTCATCCAGGCCAATTTCCTGCTTGCGTAGCATTTTGATTTTTCCGAAATATTCACTACCTTTGCGACCCCTATTTTGTAAAGGGATCGCAATTTTTTTGTACAACTAATTAAAGATCAAGACAGTGGACACACTTAGTTACAAGACAGTATCGCTCAACAAAGCGACTGTGGACAAGCAGTGGGTTGTCATTGATGCGACGGATCTCGCTCTTGGTCGTCTGGCTTCCAGGATTGCCCTTGTCCTTCGTGGCAAGACCAAGCCCGGCTTCACTCCCAACGTCGATTGCGGCGACAATGTCATCGTAATCAACGCCGAGAAGGTGGCCCTCAAGGGAAACAAGATGACCGACCGCGTTTACACCCGTTACACCGGATATCCGGGCGGGCAGCGGTTCACCACTCCCAAGGAGATCCTCGCCAAGCGCCCCGCGGAGCTTGTGAGGAGAGCAGTCAAGGGTATGCTCCCCAAGACACGTCTTGGCGATAAGATCCTCGGTAACCTGCATGTTTATGCCGGTCCCGAGCATCCTCACCAGGCTCAGAACCCCAAGACAATCAAGTTGAACGAAATCTAACACAGAGCAAATGGAACAGACACACGCCCTTGGAAGACGTAAAGCAGCTGTAGCCCGTGTTTATCTCACAGCCGGAAAAGGCAACATCACCATTAACGACCGTACCCTCGAGGATTACTTCCCTCAGGAGTCGCTCCGTTACATTGTGAACCAGCCTTTCGCCGTTACTGCGACTGAAGGTCAGTTCGACGCCAAGATCACCCTCGTTGGAGGTGGTGTGAAGGGTCAGGCTGAATCCGTTCGTCTCGGTATCGCCCGCGCACTTTGCGAGATTGACAAGGAAGCGTACCGTCCTGCTCTCAAGGCTGCAGGTTTCCTCACCCGCGATGCACGTGAGGTTGAGCGTAAGAAACCCGGCCAGCCCGGAGCACGTCGCCGCTTCCAGTTCAGCAAGCGTTAAC
>CAMHTE010000043.1 GCA_946187975.1 uncultured Bacteroidales bacterium
GTGCAGGCGCTGCTGTTGCAGGAACTGCTTCGGAGACTAGCGCTGCCGGTTCTACCGCTGCTGCTGGAACTACTGGTGCAGGCGCTGCTGTTGCAGGAACTGCTTTGGAGACTAGCGCTGCCGGTACAACCGCCGCTGCTCAGCAGGCATCGCCGGCAGCTGACAGGGTGTTCTTCGATCTCAATAAGGCTGTCATCGATGAAGATTACCTCGCGAATAGCAGCGCTCTCGAAGAAATCAAACGTATAATCGCCGCCAACCCTGCCGAGAACATCGAAAGCATTCGTGTTCTCTCCTCTACCTCTCCTGACGGAACCGTCGCAGTGAACAAGAGGGTTGAGGCCGCCAGGGCCAAGGCTCTCAAGAAATATATTGAATCCGAGTATCCCGAACTTGCCGACAAGGTAGTCGTTGAGACTTCCGGTGAGAACTGGGATGGCCTCAGGGAAATCGTTGCTTCCGATCCTGCAATTTCGGATGAAGCCCGTGCCAAGATGCTCAGCATAATTGATTCCGACCTTCCGGCCGACACCAAGGAGGCCCGCCTCAGGGAGATGTCCGAGTTCGAGCATCTGGTAAATGATGTATTCCCCAAGCTCCGTTATGTCGGTGCAGTCGTGGTTCTCGCTCCTATAGCCGAGCCTGAGCCGGTTGCCGAACCCGAGCCCGAACCCGTAGTTGAGCCTGAACCCGAGCCGGTTGCAGAGCCTGAACCCGTGGTTGAACCCGAACCGGAGCCTGTGGTTACAAAACCTGAAGAAGTTACAAAACCTGAACTTCGTAAACCCGTTGTAGCCGTATCTACCAACGTTTTGTTCGACCTTGCCATTACTCCTAACTTCGCCGTTGAGGTCCCTTGCGGCAATAAGTGGAGTGTATACGGGGAATATACCTTCCCTTGGTGGGTTACCAAAGGCAACGACAGGGCCTGGGAAATTCTTAAATGGGACCTTGGAGCTCGTCGCTGGCTCTCCAGCCACGACTCCTCCGATCCAATGGATATTATGACCGGACTCTTTGCGGGTATTGACCTCAGTGCCGGTTACTATGATATTGAGCCTCACCACCATGGTTGGCAGGGCGAGTTCCAGCTTGCAGGCGTCGAGCTTGGCTATGCATGGGATCTCGGCCGCAACTGGAGGCTGGACGCTTATGTCGGCGCTGGCTGGATGGGCACGCATTTCCGTTATTATAAAGCGGACTCGCGTGACGTTCACCTCATCTACCAGAGTCATGGTAAGATGCAGTGGTTCGGTCCCACCAAGGCCGGCATCAGCGTCAAGTATATTTTCAACCGTAAATATGATAGGAGGAATGCGAAATGAAGCGTAGGTACGGTTGGATAATCATTGCTTTGCTCATGCTGTTCGCGGCTGTCGGATGCGTCCGTCGTCCGCTCGAGGATCTCTATAGGAACAGCATCAAGGTTGTTATCAAGTGCGTCTGGGAAGTGCGTGCATACCCCGAAGGCCTCAAGCCCGACGGAGTTACCATGTACTTCTTCAAGGATGGCAAATACTTCAACTCCATAACGACTCCCAACGTCGACTCCTGCGAGGTTCAGCTGCCTGCCGGACATTATAAGATGTTCATGATCAGCCAGAGCCCTGAGGAATACTGGAAGATGGAATTCGACAACATGACTTCCTACCAGGAGGCTGAGGCTACCCTCCGCGAGACGGTTTCCGCCGCATGGGCAAGCCGCGCCGACGGTTCGGTCGTAGTTGAGAATCCTGAGGTTATGTGCGCCGGTGTTTCGGATGAATTCGATATCACCACCGAAATGACCGAGGACTACCAGTACTACTACACTAACCTGCGCAGTATCCGCTCCAGGAGCAGCAAGGGTACCAAGTCCGATATTTCCGAGGAGGAGAAGATGTATGAGGAGATGGTAGAGTACCGTACGGTGCGCATCCCCGTTTATCCTCAGAACATAGTTTCGCAGTTCTGGGTGACGATCTATGCCGGCAATGCAGACGTCCTGAAGTCGGTCCGCGCATCTACCAGCGGCATGGCCCGTAGTTGGGAGCTGACCCAGGGTGTCACCGGATCCAATAAGGCTATCCAAATCATCAACCAGTGGACGCTTGACATGGATGATGCTTCCCGTCGCGTCGGACATGTGGACGGCATTATCACGACCTTCGGTCTGCCTAACGGCGAGCAGCCTTCCGCAATGCGCGACTCTACGCTCAATGTATCCGCCCTGCTTATAGACAACTCGACGGTTGCGGACTACACCTTCAGCGTAGGAGACAAGATACAGGTACTTCCTCCTAACCCTGGTTACCACGGCCTTTACAGGCTTGTATTCGGCAGCGTGGAGAATCCTATGATAGTTCTTCCTGATGTTAAGCCCGTGCAGGGCGGCGGTGGATTCACCGTAGGAGTCGAAGACTGGGACGATGAGATTGAAGCTGATATAGTACTATGATGATTATTAACAATTAAATATTAATAAATTAAACCATTTTATCATGAAAAAGTATTTGATCCTCGCAGCAGCTGCTGCACTGACTGTGGTCTCCTGCACCAAGTTTGAGACCTACACTGTTTCGGAGAACGACGGGCTGAACCCCATCGGATTCACGAACTACTCTCCCAAGAGCCTTGTGAAGGCAGGTGACACCTATGTTCCCAGCACGACTCTTATCGCCAACAAGCAGTTTGCGGTTTACGCATGGAACACCGCTTACGGCAGCTTCCTCGGAGTGAACCCCGGAGCTCCCGGATTCATGAACCCCGCAGTTGTTACCTACAAGAGTGACGACACCGACGGAGACGGCAACACCTACGAGCCTGTACGTTACTGGCCCTCCGGTGACGAGCCCGAGAACCTTTCCTTCACCGCTTACTATCCCTACGGTGGAGCCGGCATCACCGCTCCCACCTTCGCTACCGGTGTAGGTACCTATGCATTCACCGCTCAGGGCGCAGCCGCCGACATGGTTGACTTCTGCGTTGCCGACGTTGTGAACGATCAGACCTATGGTCACACCAACAAGAGCGCTTCGGGATACGACGGAACCGTGAACCTTCCTTTCAAGCACCAGCTTGCAAAGATTCAGTTCAAGTTCAAGAAGGCCTCCGATGTTGCTAACACCACCGTTATCGAGCTCATTGATGCGAAGCTTCAGGACATCAAGACCACCGGCACCCTGACCGCAACCTATGCACAGAATGCAAGCCCTGCGGTTAACGCCCTTGGAACCACCACCACTGCATGGAGCAACGTTGCGACTCCCGCCGCCTACGAGATTTTCGTAAACGAGAAGGATGTCACCTCCGACGCCGCCAACAAGGTTGTGCTCACCACCACCGCCACGAGCGTTGAAGACAGTGAGATCTTCCTCATGATCCCTCAGGCTATGATCGACAAGGCTGCCGCCAACCCTCAGAAGCTGCAGGTTAAGTGGAACGTGAAGATTTACGACACTGCCGCCCACGCAACCGCTAACGGAGCAGAAGGTCTGATCTCGAGCACCGAGAACACCAAGACCCTGTACTTCAAGAACGACCTCAAGAACGGAGACGATCCTACCGATCCCGCATACGACGCTCTTGATCTCGACTGGGCGAAGAACAACTTCATCACCTACACCATCACCATCGGTCCTAAGCCCATCTGGTTCACCGCCACTGTGGCAGCATGGGACGGCGAGGTCAACGGTTACTTCAACGTCAACTAAGACACTTTTGCCTTGCCGGGCCTGACCGCCCGGCAGGGTCCGAAGAATTGAATGAAAAATCGAAAACAAACAAAAATTAACAACAAAACTTTTAAACGCGTTATGAAAAAGTATTTGATCCTCGCAGCAGTTGCTGCACTGACTGTAGTCTCCTGCACCAAGTTTGAGACCTACACTGTTTCGGAGAACGACGGGCTGAACCCCATCGGATTCACGAACTACTCTCCCAAGAGCCTTGTGAAGGCAGGTGACACCTATGTTCCCAGCACGACTCTTATCGCCAACAAGCAGTTTGCGGTTTACGCATGGAACACCGCTTACGGCAGCTTCCTCGGAGTGAACCCCGGAGCTCCCGGATTCATGAACCCCGCAGTTGTTACCTACAAGAGTGACGACACCGACGGAGACGGCAACACCTACGAGCCTGTACGTTACTGGCCCTCCGGTGACGAGCCCGAGAACCTTTCCTTCACCGCTTACTATCCCTACGGTGGAGCCGGCATCACCGCTCCCACCTTCGCTACCGGTGTAGGTACCTATGCATTCACCGCTCAGGGCGCAGCCGCCGACATGGTTGACTTCTGCGTTGCCGACGTTGTGAACGATCAGACCTATGGTCACACCAACAAGAGCGCTTCGGGATACGACGGAACCGTGAACCTTCCTTTCAAGCACCAGCTTGCAAAGATTCAGTTCAAGTTCAAGAAGGCCTCCGATGTTGCTAACACCACCGTTATCGAGCTCATTGATGCGAAGCTTCAGGACATCAAGACCACCGGCACCCTGACCGCAACCTATGCACAGAATGCAAGCCCTGCGGTTAACGCCCTTGGAACCACCACCACTGCATGGAGCAACGTTGCGACTCCCGCCGCCTACGAGATTTTCGTAAACGAGAAGGATGTCACCTCCGACGCCGCCAACAAGGTTGTGCTCACCACCACCGCCACGAGCGTTGAAGACAGTGAGATCTTCCTCATGATCCCTCAGGCTATGATCGACAAGGCTGCCGCCAACCCTCAGAAGCTGCAGGTTAAGTGGAACGTGAAGATTTACGACACTGCCGCCCACGCAACCGCTAACGGAGCAGAAGGTCTGATCTCGAGCACCGAGAACACCAAGACCCTGTACTTCAAGAACGACCTCAAGAACGGAGACGATCCTACCGATCCCGCATACGACGCTCTTGATCTCGACTGGGCGAAGAACAACTTCATCACCTACACCATCACCATCGGTCCTAAGCCCATCTGGTTCACCGCCACTGTGGCAGCATGGGACGGCGAGGTCAACGGTTACTTCAACGTCAACTAAGACACTTTTGCCTTGCCGGGCCTGACCGCCCGGCAGGGTCCGAAACAAAAAATGACAACAGGAATGAAACGACAAGGGAACAGTAAACTCACTGCAACGCTCGGAGCGGTATTTATGGCCGCTGCGGTGGTTGCCGTATCCTGCGCCAAGATAGATGTCGCCCCCGCGCCCTACGGAGCCATGAGCGACGAGCCTATGTCGTTCAGTTCCTACGCGTCCAAGCCTGTGTCCAGGGCGGATGCCGATGTTGTGACGGGCACCGTTCTTCCGGACAGCACATCCTTCGGAGTATTCGCCTATTACCAGCAGGGTGTGGTTGGCAGCAGCACCGCTCATTGGAGCGACGGAGGCTGGACGCCCGCCTTCATGTTCAATCAGGAAGTTGAATTTGACGGTTCCGAATATAGCTATTCGCCCGTTCGATACTGGCCTGCCAACAGCGAGAATACCATCTCGTTCTGGGCCTACTACCCGTATGGAGCATACAATCCTTCCAACACAGGCGACCTGAGGTTCTACGAATCCGACGGAACCACATCATTCTCGAAGACCTCCACGGGTCTGCCTCTGGTCAAGTACACGGTCCCCAGTGACCCTGAAGATCAGTATGACCTTCTCTTCGATTCGTTCGCGAGCCAGGATATGACTTATGAATCCTGCGCTACGCCCGGCACCGTTCCATTCACTTTCCGTCATGCCCTCTGCCTTGTGGACCTGATGATAGTGGAAGGAACCGGAGCAGTCATTAACAGTCTCTCGTTCGGCGACATTTACTGGAGTGCTACCTGCGCCAACCCGGTTACCAGGACCTGGTCTTCCCATACCGATGCGGGCAGCTTCTCGCTTTCCAGCGTCACTATTAGCGGAAACAAGATCTGCTCATTCCTTGTAATCCCTCAGACAATCAGTGCGAGCGCCGAACTATCTATCAACTACGATATCAGCTTCGAATCTTCCGATCCGAGCCATCCCGAACCTATAGTATACCGCGGCAATATCGGTTCAGCGCTGCTCCGTTCCGCCGGTGTCAACGAGTGGACGGCAGGACAGCACTACGTGTACAAGATCAGGGCTGGCTTCGAACGTATAGAATTTGAGGAAGTGGTAGAAGCGGGCGAGGACTGGAGTATAGGTAACGATAACATCTCAGTACCGGAACAGCAATGACAGGTAATAGAATCATAGCATACTTCGTTCTTCTTTCGGTGGCGGCTGCCTGCATGAAGATAGAGACGACCGACAGGGCCTCGTATGAGCCTGTGGACTTCTCGTGGTACAGCTCCCGCTCTACGGAGGGTACCCGTGCCGACGCTGACTACTTCGTTGGCGGCACCACCCTTGGTCAGGAGCGTCACCTTCCCGAAGGAACGAGCTTCGGCGTGTTCGGTTACTTCCATCCCCAGTATACTTCGCTTGGTAATAATTATGCCGGCGGCTGGAACGACGGTGTAAACCAGAATTACCCCAACCTGTTCTACAACGAGGCTGTGGGCATTTCCATGGATGGTCTGAATTACGAATACAACTACGTCAATTCCCGCTACTGGCCCAAGAATAACCTTGACCGCATCTCCTTCATAGCCTATTACCCCTGGAACGAACTTAATACCACGGGTTCCGCAAGCGCGGATGCGATAGTTGAGCCTTTCCTGGACAGCAATTACGACCGTGACGGCATGGTCGGTTTCTACTATACCGTTCCCCAGGCATCTGAGGACCAGGTGGACTTCATGGTTTCGGATCTCTGCCTGGACCAGAGCTGGTCGCTTTGGAACGCCAATCATTCCACCGGCCTTACAGGCAGCGACAACGGCAAGGTAAAACTCTTCTTCCATCATGCGCTCAGTCAGGTCCGTATTAAGAGCGTGAACTTCGATACGGGGGGCAACAGCGACGTGAAGGTTACCATTAATTATATAATGTTCAAAAATGTGGCTGTGTTCGGACAGTGCATCCCTGTACCGGATTTCAGTTCCACTACCGCCACCGGACGTACGACCGTGGTTCCTACCTGGCCTGTCGGTGCCCTTGTGGCCCGCCGTCCCGACCTTACGTCGGGCGTCAGCGCGCATGTGTGCTACGACTCCTCTTCAGGTACCTGGAATACGGATGAAATACTGCTTATGATTCCTCATACCTTCTTCACCGGTGCGACCATCGAGGTCAACTTCGATGTCGAACGCAAGGAGGATGCGGTAAGCGGAGAATACTACAGTTATCCTAACAATACCCTGTCCGCACCCCTTACGACGGATATTATTTATGCATGGGAAGCAGGCAGGATATACAACTACAACATCACGCTTGACATGAAGGCCATCAGCATCACCGCCGACGTGTCTCCCTGGCTGGATGCTGGCGAAGACGTGATTTTGGACAATTAACACAAGACTTTATGAAGATTGTTCGTCATATAATACTGTTTGCCGCAATGTCGGTGCTGGCTCTTTCCTGCCGGAAGGAGGATCCTGTCGCACCGCGGTCCGCTGGCAGGTATCCTGCTGGGGATGTCCCGGTTCTGGCAGTTCCCTTCATGGGCGATGACTGGATGCCCCTCAGCCGTGCCGCTTCGGACATCACGGCTGTCGAGAATAATGATTCGCTTCAGCTGCACGGTTTCGGCGTATATGCCTTCTATACAGGAGAGGAGGTGTATTCAGCCGCCACGGATTCCTCCGCATACGACATATTCGGTCTTGTGATGAACAACAGGCGTTTTGCCTATGAGAGCGATACCTGGAAGAACAAGGGCAAGGCTGAGTTCTGGCCCACATATGCCAACGACAATCTCTCCCTTTTCGCATACGCTCCGTGGGATACATGGAACGGCGTGGTTTCCTATGATGGAAAGGTTCCTTCAATAAAGTACGACAATTACGTGGCACAGAGCCTCACTGAAACCGAACTCTCCAAGCAGCGCGACATCCTGTGGGGTACAAATACTTCCGGAAACCCTCACAGGGATGTGCAGAAGGACGACTACGACCCCGAGGGCACTGTGGACTTCCATTTCCGTCACGCCACGGCCAAGATAAGTTTCTTCATCCGCGGTATACTGCCGGGTATCAGCCGTGCCTTCAAGCGCTCGGAAGCCAATGGAGCCCCCACAGACGGAGCCGCCACTTACACCGATGGTTCCCCTTCCTACGGTAACGTGACATATACGAACTCTAGCGTAACGGAGGTAAACCGATATCAACAGGGGAACAGGTATTACATTGAATTTGAGTGTACCCGTACGTTCACCAGAACCCGTACAACTCCGAGGACCGAAAGGCTCAACCAGATCGAGCACGCAAAGAACTACTACGCTTACGACGGCAAGAAGTACCTGATAGAATCGGCTTCATTCAAGGGCTTCAACCAGAAGGGTACCCTCCTTCTGAATAATACTTCGGCTTACACCCCGGAATGGACCGATGTGTCGGCGTTCGGCGGTGCGAATCCTGAGTACGTGCTCGAGCCGGTATCGGGTAACGCCCTTACTCCCGCTATGCGTTTCGATGCTCTGGCCACCATCGAGGCGGACGTGGCTTCGTACAGCGGGATACAGGAGGAGCCGCGCGATATGATGTCGGGGTATTTCCTCTATGCAATACCTAAGACACCCGCCAACGCTGCCGACAGGGTGAAGCTGAATCTCAAGTACCACGTGATGAACTCCGAGTACGATGCCTGGGTAGAGGCAGACAGGCCCAGGGTGCAGATACGTCAGGGGTCCGTCACCGCCACGGCAAGCTATCAAGAGAGGAAGACCGTAACCAATAACAGTCGGTTTGGTTACTATTACGTAACCACTCCCAGTGTAAACAGTTTCAACTTCTCCACTACCCATAACTTCAGCGCCTCCGACTATGTGGAAAGCGGTGGAGCGATCTCTTATGGCAACCCGAGCTATGAATATGGAGATTGGGTTGAATCGGCCGAGGAACATACGGTTCCGGCCTCTGCCACGGTGGACTTCGACGATGATCCCAACGCCGGTGCCGGAGCCTCGCTTAACGGTGAGATTGTGACCCCCTTCCTCGGCGGGCGCGCCTACACCATCAACCTTATCATCGCGGGCGACAAACTCGACGTCGACGTGGTTCCGCGCCCGTGGGAACTGAACGATTACAGCTTCGACTACACCGCTAATATAAACGATGTAATCCAGGCTCTCACATACGACTCTTCAACAATTGACTATGCTGATGCCGAAGGGAACGTCTACATCAACAACCGAGTGGGCAAGTTTTACTTCAAGCTCGGTGAGGGAAAGTACTCTTCCTGGCAGGCATCCCTTGTTGGAGACTCCGCCTTTGGTTTCACGGACGAGAATGGCCAGTGGCTCTATGAGTCCGACGGTGTTACGAGAGTGTCGTCCATTCGTAATCCCATCGACAGGACCGTTACCAATTATATATATGTAAAGGCCATCGACAGTTCTTCTCCCGTCACGAGCCGCGCGAAGCTGCGTATCTACTACATTGATGCCACCGGCGATGCCACGGTTGCCCTCAACCTGGTGAACATGGACGGCGTTACTGAATGGACCATAGTTCAAAATGCAAACTAAAAGGAAAGGAACGATGAAAAGCATATTCAAATATATCCTGATAACGCTGCTTCCGCTTCTTTTCTGCACGGGTTGCAATAAGGAGTCGGAGCTTTCTCCGGAAGGAGTCCCGGATCATTGCATTGAGCTTACCCTTGGCGGGCTTCATCCGTCGCTCTCAACAAGGGCTTCGATGCGAGGCGATGACGTCTATCACGAGAACCTCGTGGAAAGCGTGGACTGCTTCTTCTATCCCAACGGTAAAACCAATGAACCGGCGGTGTTTACAGCCCTCGGCCGAGGCGCTGCGGCTGTCGCGGAGGCAGACAGCACTGTCTATAAGGTACGTGTCTTCTTTACTGATTCCGATGCTCTCAATATGTTCGGGAGTACCGTTTCGGGTACTTGCGAGGTATTTGTGATATGTAACGCCCCGCTCTCATATGGTTCGGATACATCGATGGACGCTCTGAAGGAACTGGTAGTGGAGAACGACTTCACCGCCCAGACTATACAGGGTAGTTTCGTGATGAGTGCCGAAGAATCGGCCACCGTGACGCTTGTCACCGAGACGAATCCTTCCACAGGCCAGCCCGAACGTACGGCCTCTGGACGCATAAAGGTTAGCCGTGCCTGCGCAAAGATCCAGTTTTTCCTTGCCATTCCCTCTACCTTCATGGATGAGGAGAACCACAGCTGGGAGCCAGTGCTGAGCGCCGGTGTGGGCATAAGCATGAGCAATGCCGTAAAGAAGGGAAAGGTCTACGGAGATTATACCGTGCAGCCCTCCGATTATATTACCTATTCTTCCAGATCCTTGGATACCCTGGAAGTGGCGGCGAGGATTCCTGGCCATGAGGATTATAAATTCACGCACATACCCTTCTATTCCTACCCATGCTCCTGGAGCGACCTCAGTGACAATGCGTCTTCCGTGGTGTTCCGTATAGCATGGAAACGCACTGAGTCCACTGACTACACATGGAAGAAATACCAGCTCAGTCCTAATATCTCCACAATGGACTTCAAGCGCAATAATTACTACCGCACCTTCGTGGCCGTACACTCCCTTGGCGGAGCCGACAAGGAAGAAAAGGTAATAATAGCCGAAAGTGACTATGAGGTGCTTCCCTGGATGAACGAGTCCACCAACGCCGATGGTCAGGGCGAGGTGCCGGGACAGCTCGTCACCTATAAGTATCTGGTGATGGACCATCCGGAGCAGACGATCAATAACGAAACTACGGTTTACTTCTCATATGTTAGCAGTTCGCCGATTTCTACGGTTAGGATAGATTCAGTTTATTATTACCAGAATTCGAGCGACGACCCGCTCAAGAAACAGTATGTAAACAGGACTGTTTCGGCCGATAGCGTGGCCGTATCCACAAATGCCGGTGACATTATCATAAACAAGAAGAATCCGGAATTTGTGTCTTTCTATCACTCACTAAGCAACATGTTCAGTTCCGTGACGGTGATTGCTACGGTAACTAACGGTGACGATTGCAGTCAGAAAATCTCGTATGTGCAGAATCCTTCCATCAGCCTTATCCGCGAAGGTGCTTCGGGAGATGTTTTTGTGAACGGTTATTTTGCCCGTGTGTCGGATTCTCCGTTCGGAACACGTTATTCTCAGGGTACTGGAGGCAACACCAAGTATTATTACAGGGATCCGAGGTCGTCGAACGGAACAAATGCCGTTACCATGCCGACCCCTTCGAGGGATTACGGTGCAACCATCTACAAAGGCGCAACTTCTGGTAGCCTGTCCACATACTATACTACCGAGATCAACATTTCCTCGTTCAACACGGGTAATTATACATATACCTACACATATGGCGGCTCACCGCACAATGAGGTGTATCGTATCGGAGATCCTCGCAAGACGACGGAAGAGGTTTACGGCTCCTCATGGTCGCTCCACCCCTACCTGTATTACAACAACACGACACAGGGTGCAACGGCTGACTGGGAAGAACCGCTGAAGATCCTTACAACTTCCCAAAATGCTGAGGATCAGAATATCGTGGCGCCCAGGTTCCTGGTATCTTCCTCGCTAAATGCCATGTTGACGAGCGGCCTGCCTACTTTTGATCAGGCCGTATCCAGGGCTACGGTATACCAGGAAGCAGGATATCCTGCCGGCAGGTGGAGAATTCCTACCGAAGCCGAAATGGCCTTCATAGTCGCCAGACAGCAGGACGGTACCATTCCCGACTTGTATGTATCCGGCTCCGACTACTGGTCCGGCAGCGGAAGGCTGATGACAATTTCCAACTCGGGAACCAGCATTACCCTGAAGGACGGGAATAACGACAATCAATCTGTACGTTTCGTATATGACCTCTGGTATTGGGGCGATGAGCCGTCCACTACCAATATATATCATCCGAACGGACATCTCTATAATTACGACGCCTCAGGCAACGCAACACTGATTAGATAAGAACCTATGAAGAAGATATCCACATACCTTGCCATACTTGCTTCGCTTATCCTGCTTGCGCCATCCTGCGTCAGAGAAGAATTCCTTGAGGATAAGCGCTCTGCTGAGACCGACGACGGAAAGATATCGCTGGACGGAAGCCTGTACCTTCCTTACTCCCAGGATTTCGGGAGCTGGTCCGGGACCCGTTCCGCGAAGATGGGAGAGGAAATGCCGACAGTCAAGTACCTGTATCTTGCAGTGTTCAGCGCCGGTGACATTCTATACGAGATAGTCAAGGCCAAGCCTGGCACCCAGTCTCACCCCACGGCCGAAGAGGCCGGGTTTAACTGTGGTTCCGAATCCGAGAACTACCTTACGAAGTTCCATGTTGAAGGTCTTTCCAGCGTTTCTTCGGGTGACCGGTACATTCAGTTTATAGCTACCACGAAGCCGGTTCCTGAATTCGAGAGCATGGAGATGAACCTTATGGATGAAGCCACCTTTGTGCGCACTCTGGTAACCACCAATGCTGGCCTGGCTTACTGGGGCCGCCGCAAGTTTTCATCTATCCTCCCATCCACCAACATGAGGGGAATTGAGATGATACGCAATTTCGCAAAGGTGAAGGTGAATATTGATGATGGCGTTTCAAACTTCGTGCTTCGCGGTTATAAGGTAATGAATACGCCGGTTTATGGCACCATAGCTCCTTTCAACCCGAATTCGGCCGACTACGATACCGGTGAGCACGGGGAAGTGATACTTAACTTCAATCGTTTCGCGGATTATTCCACGGCTTCGGGTCTTAATAACCCTTACACCTGGCTTACCGTCTCCAACCAGTATGTCGGCTTCATGCCTCCCATCGTTAGTTACAACGCCTGGGATGCGTACTATACTCCGGCGGGTGACACCATGGATGCTAACGATATATGGATTGCTCCGTCCGAGGCAGATTACCTGTATGAATGTTCGTATCGTCCTGACGCCAATCCGTTCATCATACTCAAAGGCGATTACACCGACGGTAGCGGTACGCATACGTATTATTACAAGGCAGACTTCGTTTATGTGGATCCGGACACCGGAGACAATGAATACTACAACATCCTTCGAAACTTCTGTTACACCCTCAACATAACCGCGGTGGGCGGAAAGGGAAGCAACACCGTATACGATGCGGTTAACAGCATCGCCCTGAATAACTTCGAGGGTTCCACCATGGCTCAGGAGCTCACTAACATCGCAAATGACGACAGCCGTCTATACGTGAGCCAGACTGATATCCTGATCACTTTCGGAACTTCGTTCAAAATGTACGTCAGGAGTGGCAAGGGAACCAACTTCGCAACGGACGACAATGCCAGCATTACGGCTGAGATTCGTGAAGCCACCAGTGGTAATAAGATTGTGTCGTCTGACAGTAACATAACCATTGCCGGTTCCAATGTGGGTACCGGGGTTTACGGCGACTGGCGCGAGGTAACTATTAAATGTGCCAATCCGGAGAGTCTGCGGCCCGGTGAAGTATGGAAACAGCCCATAGTGTTCAAGAATGGAAGCGGCCTTACCCGTACGGTTAACCTCACCCTTCGCCGCCCGTTCTCCCTCTCGGTCGACGCCCAGGATTACGTGGCTCCCGTGAAGGGTACTGAAGTATGGGTGGACTTCAACGTTCCGGCCGGTCTTACCGTGGCCCGCTTCCCGCTATACTTCTACATCGAGCAAGAAGAGAATACGATGTATCCCAAGCCGCTTGCTCCCGGTGCGAATGAAACCCTCACCGTCGAGAACGGCCCCAGCCTTATTCCAGGCCATACCAACAACAACTACTATTACCGCAGGTCCATCAACTGGGAGGAGTATTCTTCCACTGATACTGATGTTAACGGTATCAAGACTTTCCGCAGTTACTTCCTCACAATGGTGGCGGAGAGCGCGACCACGGTATGGGTGGTGGCTTCTCCAGAAAACGACTTCTACTATCCCGTTGACGCTACCAATAACTCCACCAACAGGGATTCCTTCGCAAACCTGCTGGAAGAAGGCAATCTGTACTTCGACTACTATGGAATGCAGCTGAACGTTGGCGGAAGCGCTGTGAACAAGGCGACGTCCAACGCTAGTGCACCTATTGTCTACACTTCCTCGGATACTTCGGTGGCCACGGTAGATAAGGATGGTAAGGTTACCGGCGTCAGCGTAGGAACAGCGACCATCACGGCCTCGGCCGACGCTTACAGGAACTACACGGCAGCCGATCCCGTCTACTATACGGTAACGGTCACATCCGACCAGCTCAGCGGCCTGTCCGTCAAATGGGCGAGTGAACCTATCTTCGTGGTCAAAGTGGGCTCTGACGTCCAGACTCAGGGCTCCTACACCGTGGCGGATGGATATCCCGGATCGCCTACGGTAACGTATACTTCCGCCGATACTGGCATTGCCACAGTATCCTCCAACGGTACGGTGCATGGCGTTTCCGCAGGCTACGTGCTCATAACCTGTACCGTAAGTACGCCTGCAGGCAGCGGTTATGCCGCGGCTACCCAGTCCGTAAGCTACGAGATACAGGTTGTAGCGAACAAGGCGGTCTCCGGCACCATACACCACGAAGAAACCTTCCTCGGCCCCACCATGGGTGACTATTCGATAGTAAGGCAGGTTATAACCGATGGTGAAACATGGCAGACCGGCACCGACAGGACGGCCGACTTCGTGCGGCTCACTTGGTTCAACGACGGCCGCTGCTACAGGAATATGTGGTATCCTTATTACAACCCCGGCACGAGCCTTTCCTATGGAGTGGCGCAGTCGGCCTGGGGTACGATAGATGAACCCACCAACCGCTGGAACGTGGCTGAATCCAAATGGGAGACGGACTATCACAACCGCCGTTTCGCAGGATATGCCATGATTTCATCCAAGGATATTGACCTTTCCTGCTCTGCAGGGGCCACGATTACCTTCTACCATGCCGG
>CAMHTE010000044.1 GCA_946187975.1 uncultured Bacteroidales bacterium
CCGGCAAGATCCCCGGGACGGTCGAGAACGGGACCGGAAGTAACCTTCATATTCACCCCCATCTCGTTCGCTATGATATGGGCGAGGGTAGTCTTTCCCAGACCGGGAGGGCCGTGAAATAAAGTATGGTCAAGAGGTTCCCCGCGCAGCTTCGCAGCCTGTATGTATACCTCCAGGTTGGATACTATTTCGCGCTGGCCTGTAAAATCTTCCAGCTCCTGCGGACGGATAATTCCGTCCAATTCCTTATCTTTGCCGATGTTTGTATCGTGCGGGTCGAATTCTGGCATCCGTCAGTTTTTTACTTACAAATACAAATATAGTTCTTTTTATTTTTTATTTGGTGTTTTTCCTTACGGTTGTGGAAATGTTAATAACTCACCTATCGTATTGGAAAACAAATATTTGGAGCAGAGGAAAGATGTCAGTAAACATGTTGGACTCTTTTTAAGAAAGTGTGAGTTCCGGATCCGGTCCCTGGCCGGAAAGATTATAAACGCTTTTTAAACAGGGTTATCAACAGGTTTATAAACATATGAAGGAGAAAATAAAAATAGCCGGCGCCAAAACCGCCGAACTTAAGGACAGGATAATTTCCGGGAAGGAAATATTCTGTTCCGGGCTATTTTTATCCGCCCGCTGGTTTGTGCTCTCACAGGCCGCTTCGGAGGGGATTCAGTTTATTGTCCTTCCCGATCAGGAAGAGGCTGAGTACTGCGCCGCCGACCTTTATAACCTTGTAGAAGGTGACAGGGTTTTCTTCCTCCCTCCATCCGGAAGAGGTATAGAGAGAAGTAATTATAAATCTTCCCTCGGAGTTCAGCGTACTGCCGCCGTCAGCGCCCTTCTTTCTTCCGGCAGGGGACTTCTCTATATAGTTACCTGCCCGTCTGCGCTCGAGGAGAGTATCCCCCGGAGGGGAGAAATTAAATCATCGGTCCTATCCCTGAAAAAGGGGGAGGAAAAGAGTTTTGACAGCATTATATCCGCCCTTGGGGGAGAAAACTTCGAGAGGGTGGATTTTGTGTCTGCGCCGGGGCAGTTCGCTATCCGCGGATCCATAATAGATATTTTCTCCTACTCCAACAATGAGCCGTACCGAATTTCTTTCTGGGGAGATGAGATAGAATCCATCCATATTTTCGACTGTAATACCCAGATTTCGAAGGAAGAGGTGCCTTCGGCGGAGATAGTCGGGAACCTTATCGCCGAGGATGCGGGAGAGGGAGAAAGCGTTCTTTCCATCCTACCGGAAGATGCCACCGTGTGGCTGGAAAGCGCCGATGTTTACTCGGGAAAGGAGTTTTATAGGGAGTTAAACCGTTTCCGCAGGGTTTATCTGCAGGTGCCGCCTTCGCGCAAGGGGGTGGAAAGCATCCATTTCAATATCAGTCCCCAACCCGTATTCAATAAGAATTTCGAACTCCTTGCGGCGGATATAAACAGCAGGACCGAGAATAATTACAGGGTATTCATCTTCGGAGGGAAGGAATCCCAGACGGAGAGACTCAAGTCCGTACTTTCCACCGAAGGATGCATACTCCCCACCTTTGTCAAAGAATCCAATATTCATAAGGGTTTCATTGATGAGGATGAGAAGATATGCTGCTACTCCGACCATGAGATATTCGACCGCTTCCACCGGGTAAGGATGCGCCGTACCGTCGAAAAGACGGAGCAGCTGACGGTTAACGACCTGAATTCGTTTAATATAGGCGATTACGTGGTGCATATCGACCACGGTATAGGTATCTTCGGCGGCCTGGTGCGGATGTACGACGACAAGGGTAGGGCGAAGGAAGTGGTAAAGATCACCTATAAGGATGGGGACGTAGTCTTCGTGTCGGTCCACTCCCTTAACAAGATATCGCTTTTCCGTTCGGCCGACGGTGAGCCCCCCAAGGTCAATAAGCTTGGGTCCAAGACCTGGATAACCCTCAAAAGCAACGCGAAACGCAAGGTCAAGGATCTGGCTAAGGACCTTATAAATCTCTATGCCCGCCGAAGGGGAACCAAGGGCTTCGCTTTTTCCGCCGACAGTTATCTTCAGGACGAGTTGGAATCCTCGTTCATGTTCGAGGATACTCCCGACCAGGAGGCCGCCACCCGCGCGGTAAAGCAGGATATGGAGGACAGCTGCCCTATGGACCGCCTGATTTGCGGCGACGTGGGATTTGGAAAAACAGAGATTGCCATCCGGGCCGCGTTCAAGGCAGTGTGCGACGGAAAACAGGTTGCGGTACTTGTCCCTACTACCATCCTGGCCCTGCAGCATTATAATACTTTCAAGTCGCGTCTTGCAAACTTCCCCTGCAATATAGACTTTGTCAGCCGCCTGCGCACGGCGGGGCAGATTACCGCCATAAAGGACAAACTCGCCTCCGGGCAGATAGACATACTGATAGGAACCCACAAGATACTCGGGGCAGGCTTCCGGTTTAAGGACCTGGGACTTCTGGTTATAGACGAGGAACAGAAATTCGGCGTAGCTGCAAAGGAGAAACTGCGCCAGATGAAGGCGGATGTGGACACTCTTACCCTTACGGCTACTCCAATCCCGCGTACCCTGCAATTCTCCCTTCTTGGGGCGAGGGACCTCAGCATTATAGCCACCCCTCCTCCCAACCGCATCCCCATACAAACGGAGATCATTCTCTTCGATGAGGAAGAGATACGCAGCATAATCAATTATGAACTCAACCGCGGAGGGCAGGTTTTCTTCCTTCATAACAAGGTTGAGGAACTTCCCTCGATATACGAGATTCTGCACAGGCTGGTACCGGACGCACGCATCTGTATGGCACACGGAAAGATGGATTCCGGCGAGTTGGAAGACAGGATGCTGGGATTCATCCGGGGCGACAGCGACGTGCTGCTCTGTACTACTATCATCGAAAACGGGCTGGATATACCCAATGCCAACACCATCATAGTCAACCAGGCGCAGAACATAGGCCTCAGCGACCTGCATCAGCTGCGCGGCCGCGTGGGACGGTCCAACCGCAAGGCTTTCTGCTATCTGATAGTTCCTCCGCTGGTGTCCATCACGGAAGATGCCCGCCGCCGTCTGCGCGCCATCGAGGAATTCTCCGACCTGGGCAGCGGCTTCAATATAGCTATGCAGGACCTCGACATACGCGGTGCGGGCAATCTCCTGGGTGCAGAGCAGAGTGGATTCATAATGGAGATGGGTTACGAAACCTACCAGAAGATTATCAACGAGGCGATGGACGAACTCGGCATAGAAGTGGGCACCCAGGTCAACAGGAACCGTTATCGTTTCGTGGAAGACTGCACCATCGAGACCGATTATCCGGCACTCATTCCCGACGATTATCTCGATATCAGCGCGGAGAAGATACGAATCTACAAGTTGCTCGACTCCCTCTCCTCTGAAAAGGAACTCGACCGTATGGCGGCCCAGATCGAAGACCGCTTCGGAAAGATGCCGCAGGAGGTCCGGAACCTTTTCCTTGTGGTAAAGATCCGCAACCTGGGAGCTTCGCTGGGCTTCGAAAAAATCATCATACGCAACGGCATGTTCATATGCTTCTTCATTTCCAACCCCATGTCGCCCTACTATAAATCGGACGAGTTCCCTGCCGTGATGGAAAAGCTCAATTCACTGGGAGGAATCTTCGCCCTGAAGCAGACGGAAGGCCGGCTCAAGACGGTCGCCAGAGGGGTGGAATCGCTCGAAGCTGCCTGGGCCTTGTTGAATAAGTTAAAATGATTTCGTAATTTTGCAGGCTTAATACTAGTATTAAAGTTGGCTAATCTGCTGATAGAAGTGGGTAACACGGCGCTCAAGGCCGCGTGGGCCGAGGGGTTGACCCTCGGCAAAACTTTCCGTTTCCAGGGCGAGAAGGTGATGGATTTCATCCTCTCGCTTACCGAAAAGGAAAAGCCCGAGGTGATGGCCGTAGTGTCCGCCAATCCGGTTACTCCGGCCGAAGAAGCCGTGCTGAAGGCAGAATGCCGCCACCTGATGATACTGGACAGCGCCCATCCCGACATACTCCAGCGCTATGGACTGCCGGATTACCTATCCTACGACAGGGCCGCTTCGCTTATGGCGGTGCGTTACCTGTTCAAGGGAAAGCCCTGCACGGTCTTCGATTTCGGCACCACGCTGACGGTCGACCTGCTGGACGCCGATGGGTTTTACCGGGGCGGAAACGTGTCGCCGGGATGCCGCACGAGGTTTAAGGCGCTGAGCCGCTACAGCAAGGCCCTGCCCCTTGTCAACACCCCCAAAACCTTCCCTCAGGAAGGCACTTCCCTGGAGACCTCGATAGAGTCGGGAGTCATTTCGGGCATAATGTTTGAAATTGAGGGGTATATACGCAGGCATCCGGCCAACGTGGTCGTGTTTACCGGCGGCGATGCAACATACTTTGCCAAGCGCATGGAACAGTCGCTGTTCATAGTCGGAAACCTCGTTCTGCTGGGCCTGGCGATAATAACTGACGATTATGTTGAGAAGAATATTTAAGATATCGGTCATTGCGGCGGCTGCAATCCTTTGCAGCGGGAAGCAGTCCTTTGCCCAGAGCGGTGAGTACGGGTCGTTCAGCCCGTATTCCATCTTCGGGATAGGGGATCTCTCGCAGCAGGGCTCCGCTTACAACCGCAGCATGGGCGGGGTCGGAGTGGCTTCGCGCAATGTCCGTTTCCTCAACGTGCTCAACCCCGCTGCCATCACCGCAAGGGACTCCCTCGCCTGCATGGTGGACTTCTCGATACAGAACAATAACACCATTTTCTCCCAGGGGAAGATGACCTCCGCCAACAACAATACCAACATCGGCACCATGGCCATCTCCTTCCCTATATGGAACAAGCTTTCCGCGATGGTCGGAATCTCGCCGTACAGCAGCACGGGATATTCGTACGCTTCGCATGAGACGGATCCCGCGGTCATCGCAGCCAACGGCAACATCAGCTACGCCTGCACTGGGCTCGGAAGCCTTTACAAACTTTACATGGGCGCCGGAATGGCCTTCACCAAACGTTTTTCGTTGGGAGCGGAAGTGGATTATATCTTCGGTAACCTCGAGAAGATTTCTGTCCAGAGCTTCGAAAAAAGCGGGAACAACAACGTGCAGGATACTTACAAGATGCATCTTGGAGCCTTCACCGGGAAGTTCGGAGTGCAGTATGAGCAGCCGGTAAACACCAAACTTAAACTCGGAGTGGGTGCCACCTGGCAGATGGCGGGCAATCTCGGCGGAACGGTGGAATATACGCACCTGGCCGTGGGTAACGCCACGTCGATGGACATAGGATCCGACACCCTCAACGTGCGCAATGTGAGCCTTGCTGGAGAGTTTGCCCTCGGCTTCTCGGTCAACTACGACGACCGTTTCCGCGCAGGACTGGACTTCGCCCTTTCGGACTGGACGGGCACCCGGATGGATTCGGCGATGGGATTTGCCAACGCAGCGGCAAAGCAGGCGTTCAGTTCCGCTCTCAGGTATTCGACGCGTCTCGGGATGGAATTTACCCCGAACCGCAACGACATACGTTATTACCGCAACCGCATCACCTACAGGGCGGGAGCGTATTATAACAACGATTATTTCAAGGTTGCCGGACACGACGTCAGGTCGGTGGGTATCACGGTAGGGGCTACACTCCCCGTATTCCGCTGGTACAACGGCGTAAGCGTGGCTCTCGATTTAGGGCAGCGCGGCACCGAAGCCAACGGCCTTGTCCGGGAGAATTACTTCAAGATTTGCATCGGAGTAAACCTCTTCGACATTTGGTTCCAGCAACCCAGGTATGACTAAAAAAACGCAGAGATATGAAGAAGATTACGATTGCGATTCTGGCCCTGATGATGGCTTTCGCGGGAAACAAGGTTTCCGCTCAGGGCAAGTATGGTGCCGACAGCGCCAACTGCATCAAGTACCTTTCGTACTACAAGGAGTACTTCAAGCAGAAGGCTTATGACGACGCGCTTCCCAACTGGCGCAAGGCTTACGCCATTTGCCCCAGGGACAGCCGTCAGACCCTGCTGATCGACGGTACCACCCTTATCCGTAAGGAGATTGCACGCAATTTCCGCAATCCGGTGTACAAGTCGGCCCTTATTGACTCGCTGATGACCCTTCACGAGGAGCGCGCCAAGTACTTCCCCAAGTACGCAGTGACCGCCCTTAACAACAAGGGCCTGGATATGGCGAACTACGTAAAGGACGACAACCGTTACCTCTATGCGGGAATCAACGACATAATCGAGCGCAACGGGGCGGAGACAAAGGCGAACCTTTATCTGCTCAACCTGAACTCGGCCATCGAACTCTATAAGACCGGAGTCCTCGATGCCGAGGAGGTTATAGCCACTTATGAGCGCAACATCGGCCTGCTCGACAGCGCCCCTGCTGCCAATGCGGCAATCGCAGAGCAGAACAAGAAGGTCCGTACCGACCTCGAGAACCTGTTCATCTCCAGCAAGGTGGCCAGCTGCGACGACCTGCTCGCGCTGTTCGCTCCCCGCTTCGAAGCCGATCCCGACAACCTCGAGCTCGTGACCAACATCGTCAAGATGCTCAACATCGCCGAGGACTGCCAGGACAACGACCTCTACCTGGGAGCAGTGACCTCGCTGTACAAGCTGAACCCTTCGCACAATTCCGCCTACTACCTGTACAGGCTGCACTCCGCACGCAATAATTTCGAGGAGGCCGTCAAGTACATGGAGGAGGCCATAGCCTCCGAGGATTCCGATGCGGCCACCGATGCCTCGTACAACTACGAGCTCGCGACCTACTGCTTCAAGAACGGCCGCCTGGTGAAGGCTTACGGATATGCATCTTCCGCTAAGGAACTCGACGAGTCCTACGCAGGAAAGGCCTGGTTCCTGATGGGCCAGATCTGGGGAGCTACCGCCTGCGGCGGCGACGAGGTCGAGAAGCGTTCCCACTATTGGGTCGCGGTCGATATGCTGCAGAAGGCCCGTGCTGCCGATGCCTCCCTCGCAGAGGAAGCCGGCCGTCTGATAGGCTCCTACAGCGTGTACTTCCCTGAGACCGGCGACGCGTTCATGTACGGCGTCACCGACGGCCAGAGCTACCGCGTGAACTGCGGAGGCCTGAGCGCCGTAACCACCGTGCGTACCAGCAAGAAGTAAGGTGGCGGTTCTCGGAGGGCGTCATATCTTTATCGGGATAGCAAGCGTCGCGGCGCTTGCTATCCTCGTTGTTTCCTGCAGCGGCAAACTCGGTCGCGCCGCGGTGCTGGACCTGGAAAAGACGCCACTTCAGACGGTTGAGGACATGTTCGCGGTGCAGAGCCGCAACGGCCGTGTGCTAATGAGGATGGAGGCCGACGTGATGGAACGCTACGACAAGGATACGGTCGCATACGAGTCGTTCCCTCACGGGCTTTCCATCTACGGCTATTCCGACGAAGGCTTGCTTGAAACCATAATCGTCTCCGACGACGCCCGTCACGTAGTGAGCAAGGCGGCGGCACATAAGAACGACGAGGTATGGGAGGCTTTCGGCAATGTTGTGGTGCACAACGTTATCAATCAGGAGACGATGGAAACGGACACCCTCTACTGGGACAGGGCCCGCAGCGAGATATACACCGACTGCTACGTCAAGATGTACTCTCCACAGGGTTTCATGCAGGGAACGGGGATGCGTTCCGACGACCACGCCCGCAACGCCATACTCATGCAGCCCTTCAACAGTTACGGCATCACCGTGCAGGATTCAACGCGCGTTGTGATTGATTCCGTGAATTTTATAGGCCCTTTGCTCAAAAAGTAAGATAAAATTGTTATCTTCGCAGCCCAATATTAAAACAGGATTAATATAATTAAACATACACCAAAATGGCGGTTCTAGAAAAAATACGCGTTAAGTTCGGCCTGGCGGTCTCCATTATCATCGCCCTGGCCCTCCTGTCGTTCATCATCGATCCGGGAACGCTCGAGACTGCGCTCAACTCAATGTCTTCCAAGTACGACGTGGGTGTCATCAACGGCAAGGCTATATCGTACAACGATTTCCTCGGCGAAGTGGAACGTTACAACACGATAAACGAGATCGTGACCGGGTCCTCCGTGCAGAACGAGCAGGCCCAGAAGCAGATACGTGACGCTGCCTGGCAGGAACTTGTGGACAGGTTCCTCTTCATCAAGAATGCCAAGGCTGCCGGATTCACCGTAGGTACGGCCGAGATGCTCGACCTCACCACCGGAGATGGCGTTTCGCCCGTCCTGGCCCAGAATCCCGCTTTCGCGGGAGAAGACGGGACCTTCGATCCCCAGCGCGTGGCTGACTTCGTGGAGGGTATTCCCTCCGACGAGACCGGACGTCTCCAGACCTACTGGAATTTCCTCCAGACCTCGGTCTATACCCAGCAGTTCTATGCCAAGTACGGCTCGCTCTTCGCAGCGTCCGCTTTCCAGAACGCTATCGAGAAGAAACTCGCTATAGACCAGAACAACGCCACTGCAAACGTCGATTTCGTTTACGTGACCTATCCTTTCGAGAAGGACAGCACTATCAGCGTTTCATCTTCCGAGATTCGCAAGTACTACAAGGAGCATCGTAACTTCTTCGAGCAGAAGGCCAGCCGTGACATCGAATACGTGGTGTTCGAGGTTATCCCTTCCGCCGACGACATTGCCGCCACCAACGACCAGATGGCCAAGGCTTACGACGAGTTCGGCAGCGCCTCTAATATGAAGGCCTTCCTTCTCCGCAACTCCGACCGTCAGTACAACGACTACTGGTACAAGAATGGCGAACTTAACAGCATCAACAGCGACGTCAACAGCTTCGTGTTCGGCAAGGCTAACGGAGTTTCCCCCGTCTACACCAGGGGCAACAGCTTCTACGCCGTCCGCGTGCTCGAATCAGCCCAGGTTCCCGACTCCGTATATGTGAAGCACATCCTCCTGCAGGGAACCGGCGCCCACCAGAAGGCCGACAGCCTTTGCAATGTGGTGCGCAAGGGTGGCAACTTCGCCGCTCTGGCAGCTGAATTCTCGGCCGACAAGAACTCCGCCGCTGACGGAGGATTCGGCAACATAGGCTGGATGACCCAGACCTACATGATCCCCGGATTTGAGAGCGTCATTACCGCAAAACTCAACCAGCCTGAGGTTATCGATACCCGTTACGGCAGCCACGTAGTGGTGGTTTCCCGCAGGAGCGCTCCCATCGCCAAGAAGAAGGTGGCCATCCTCGAAAAGACCGCCCTCCCCGGCAAGGAGACCTTCAATAAGTACTATTCGCAGGCCAACCGCTTTGCCACCATCGCCTCCCATACCGAGGAAGGTTACATGGCGGCCGTCGATTCCCTCGGAGTTTATTCGCACAGGATGAGCGTCAGGGAGTCCACCGAGAACTACGGTTCGATTGACCAGGCCAAGGAAGTTACCCGCTGGGTCTTCGATGCCAAGAAGGGTAAGGCTTCCGACATTATCACCGTCAACAACAAGTACTTCGTGATTGCGGTGGTCAAGAACATCCATAAGGAGGGTTATACTCCTCTTGAGGAAGTGACCGCTACCATCAGCGACAACCTTTACAGCCGCAAGCTTGCCGAGGCCAAGAAGGCTGAGATAGCGGGCAAGATCGAGGGAATCACCTCCCTTGAGGAGATTGCCGACATCCTCGGTGCCACCGTCGAGAACGAGTCCGCCCTGAGCTTCTCGTCCATGGGTTCCCGCAACAACGACCCTGCCTTCGCAGGTGCGGTGTTCGCAGCGGAAGACGGTGTAATCTCCGGACCTGTCGCCGGTTCATTCGGAACTTATGTGTTCAAGGTCAATTCGCGTGAGAACGGTTCGTTCTACACCGATGAGGATGCTGCCAACTACGCGGCCCAGAAGGCTCAGTACACCAGCAGCCAGATTGTTCCCGTGATGAGCGCCGACGGCGTCGTCAAGGACAATCGCGCCCGCTTCTTCTAGACGTTAAAGAGGAAGTGCATTATATCACCGTCCTGAACGGTGTAATCCTTACCTTCAGTAGCGAGTTTGCCTGCCGCCCGGCAGGCAGATTCGCTTTTTAGCGTTACGAAGTCGTCGTATTTGATGACTTCCGCGCGTATGAAGCCCTTTTCGAAGTCGGTATGTATGACTCCGGCTGCTTTCGGGGCCTTGTCGCCGCGGTGTATGGTCCATGCCCTGCACTCGTCGGCGCCTGCAGTAAAGAAGGTCTGAAGGCCCAGGAGACGGTAGGCGCCCTGGATTAGGCGGACCACCCCGGATTCTTCCAGCCCCAGTTCGTCAAGGAACATCTTGCGGTCTTCGAATTCTTCGATTTCTGCTATCTCGGACTCTGTGCGGGCGGCTATCACCAGTATCTCCGCGTTTTCGTCCTTCACTGCCTCGCGTACGGCATCCACATAGGCGTTGCCATGGGCGGCGGAAGCGTCGTCAACGTTGCAGACATACATCACGGGCTTGTTCGTAAGCAGGAACAGGTCGTGCGCGATGGCGGCTTCCTCTTCGTTTGCGGGGGCCACGCTGCGGCAGGACTTGCCGTCGAGCAGGGCGGCGCGGTAACGTACCAGAAGGTCGCAGAGTTTGCGGGCCTCCTTGTCTCCCCCGGTCTTGGCTGCCTTTTCCGCCTTGGCCAGACGCGCCTCGACGGTCTCGAGGTCCTTTATCTGAAGCTCCAGATCCACCACTTCCTTATCCCTCACGGGATCTACGCTGCCGTCAACGTGAACTATGTTTCCATCGTCGAAGCAGCGCAGTACGTGCAGTATGGCGTCGCATTCGCGTATGTTTGCCAGGAACTGGTTGCCGAGACCCTCGCCCCTGCTGGCGCCCTTCACAAGCCCTGCAATGTCCACAATATCCACCGTCGCGGGAATGGTCCGCTGGGGATGGCAGATTTCCGTCAGTACGTCCAGGCGCCTGTCGGGCACATTGGTGGAGCCCAGGTTGGGTTCTATAGTACAGAAAGGGAAATTGGCGCTCTGCGCCTTGCCGGAACTTACGCAGTTGAAGAGGGTGGACTTGCCGACGTTGGGCAATCCTACGATTCCGCATTTGAGGGACATTCTCGGGTCGTTTTAGAGTTGGAATACAAAGATAGCAAAAACTATTTTTACGTTTTTGAACGGAATTTACGTTTACATCGTCCATATTCCGGCCATGATCGGATTGCTTCTGATATGTATGCTCTTCCCCTTCCCGACGGATAGTTCCGGGCGGGAGCCACTGCTCTGCATGTTCTGGAATGTGGAGAACTTCCTTTCGGACAGGGGGCATCTGGACGCCAAGTGCCAGGGAGTAGCCAAGACCGTCTTCCTGGCGGGAGATGAATTCGGCGGCATGCCGGACCTGCTGGGACTTGCGGAGGTAGGCGACCGCGATGTGTTGCGTCGGCTGATAGCTCGAACCGGACTCCGGAGGACGGACTACGCAATAGTGCATTACGATTCGCCGGACCGCCGTGGCATCGACTGCGCCCTTCTGTACCGGCGCAGCCGCTTCCGGATCCTTTCTTCGAAGCCCTGTCATATCACCGACTCGCTCGGACGCGTGCTGCGTACGCGCGATATCCTGCTTGCGGTGCTGTGCGACCTGCGCAATTCCACCACCATAGCCGTCCTGGTGAACCATCATCCGTCAAAACTGGGCCGCGGCTCGGAATCCCGGCGAACTCTTGCCATGGGGCGGCTGCTAGGCCTTCGGGACTCGCTCATCGCCACAGGCATCCGGCATATAGTTGCGGTCGGCGACTTCAACGACGAAGTCCACTCCGCCCCGGGGCTGGAACGTGCCTGGCCAAAGGGTATGGGAACATATAAATATCAGGGGAAGTGGTCCAAAATCGACGGCTGCCCGGTGCTGGAGGGTTTCCGCGGCAGAGAGCACATCTTCGCCCCTTCCCTTCTCAGCACACGCGACGCCGGCTTTGCCGGCCTCAAGCCCCGCCGCTCCTGGTCTGGCCCCCGCTACACCGGCGGCCTCTCCGACCATTATCCCATAGTTTTGGAATTATATTATTTTTCAAAATAAAATATTGTTATTTAAAAGTTATTGATTACTTTTGCAGCAATGAGGATCTTTACTGAACAAAGACTCAAGGAGTATATCGCAGATCATCCGGAAACTGAAACGGCTCTTCAATGCTGGTCGGTGATGGTAAAGCATTCGGAATGGAAGTGCTTTGGCGACATTCGCCGATCATTTGCAAGCGTAAGCAGCGTAGGGAACCAGCATTATGTGTTTAACATTCTGGGAAACCGCTTCAGGCTTGTTGTGGTTATTAAGTTTACAATCAAGTTTGTGTACGTAAGATTTATAGGCACGCACGAAGAATACGACAGGATAAACTGTAAGAATATATGACCAAAATCAAGACATACGAGCAGTACCAGTGGGCTGTCGGCAGGGTGGAACAACTTCTGCCGCTTGTAAACGACGACACTCCCGAAGATAATCCGAACTTGATAGAATTGGAGCTTCTCTCCAACCTGGTGGCGGACTATTCGGAAGAACACTACGATATTGGTATGCCGACCCTTAATGACGCCATGAAGCTCCGCATGGCAGAGTTGGGACTTACCCAGAAAGGGCTGGCAGACCTCCTCGGAGTCAGCCCCTCAAGGATAAACGACTATTTCTCGGGTCGTGCGGAGCCCACTCTTAAAACGGCAAAGAAAATATATCACAAACTCGGAATAGAGCCTGCGATAATTCTGGGATAAAAAGGATCTACTCCCACTCTTCCAAATCGAGTTCGGGAAGGGTGTCCCGGTGGAATTCGGGATCCTTGATGCCGCGCTTCTTCTGCGCGTTGTAGTCCGCCAGGGCCTTGATGGCGTATCGGCCCAGCAGGATGATGGCGGCAAGGTTTACCGTGGTCTGCAGGGCCATGCAGAGGTCACCTATGGTCCAGACCAGGTCCAGGCTGGCCGCGGCTCCGAACAGCACGAAAACGCAGCCTGATAGCAGTCGCGACACGAACAGCACTTTGCGGCAGTCCCTTTTGCCGGCGAGGTATCGCACGTTGGATTCCATATAATAGTAATTGCCGATGAGCGTGCTGTACGCGAAAAGGAAGACCGCTATCGTGACGAACGCCGTACCTATGCCGCCGACCTCGGACGCAATGGCCTCCTGGGTAAGTTTTATGCCGCTGACGTCTCCGGTGATGTCCACGCCGCTGAATAGGATTATGAAAGCCGTGCAGCTGCACACCACGAGGGTGTCTACGAAGACTCCGAGCGCCTGGATCAGCCCCTGCTTCACAGGGTGGGAGAGGTCGGCCGTGGCGGCCACGTTGGGCACGGAGCCTTCACCTGCCTCATTGGAGAACAGGCCCCTGCGGATCCCCGTCATGACGGTCACCCCTATACCCCCTCCTGCAATCTGGGTGATGCCGAAGGCGTCCTTGATTATTATGCCCAGCACGTCGGGAATCATTCCTATATGGCGGCAGATTATGAACAGCGCCAGCCCCAGGTAGCTAATGGCCATAAGGGGCACTATGATGCTGCTGACGTTGGAAATGCGGTGGATTCCGCCGAAGATTACGACCAGCACAAGGCCTGAAAGCAGGACTCCGGCCAGCAGAGGGCTCATGCCGAGAGCTCCTTCCATTGCCGAGCAGATGGTGTTAGCCTGGATGGAGTTGTTGGCAAGTCCGAAGTTTACGATAATCAACACCGCGAACAGCCCGGCGAGCCATTTATTACCAAGACCCTTTCGGATATAGTAGGCCGGACCGCCTATGAACGATTCCTTCTCCTTCTTCTTGAAAAGCTGCGCGAGCGTGGATTCTATGAATGACAGGGAACTCCCGAAGATGGCCATTATCCACATCCAGAAAACGGCCCCGGGGCCGCCGATGGTGATGGCAGTAGCTACGCCAGCGAGATTGCCGGTTCCCACCCGCGTGGCCATCGATACCGAGAAGGCCTGGAAGGCGGAGATGCGGGTGCCGCGGTCCTTCTCTCCCACGCCGGATTTGCCCAGGACGCGGAACATCTCCCCAAGCCGCCGGAACTGCAGGAAGCGGACGCGCACGGTGAACCAGAGGGCGCAACCCACGAGCAGTCCTATGAGGAGATATGTCCAAATTGCATCGCCTGCGGCTGCAAGCGTCCTGTTGAGCCAGGCATCTGCGGAGAACCAGTCGGTCATAGCATTGCAAGATAGTGAAAAAATCCTTATTTTTACGTCTGATATGAAGACAAGGATCCACACCAAATTCGTTTCCCTTTTCGGTGAAAGGGGACGGATGTTTGCGTCTGCAGGACGCATCAACCTCATAGGCGAGCACACGGACTATAACGGCGGATATGTTTTCCCCGGCGCCATCGACAAGGGGATTATGGCCGAAATCAAGCTCAACGGAAGCGACCGTGTCCGGGCATTTTCCCTCGATTATAACGAGATGGCGGAGTTCGGGCTCCGCGAAGAAGACGCCCCCGTGCAGGCCTGGGCCCGATACATCTTCGGAGTCTGCCGCGAGACCATCAAGCGCGGAGGGAAAGTGGCCGGCTTCGACACGGTCTTCGCCGGCGACGTCCCCCTCGGGGCCGGCCTTTCGTCGAGCGCAGCTCTCGAAAGCACTTTCGCCTTCGCTCTAAACGAGCTGAACGGCAACGGCATCGACAAATTCGAACTGGCGAAGATAGGCCAGAGCACCGAGCACAACTACTGCGGAGTCAAGTGCGGCATCATGGACCAGTTCGC
>CAMHTE010000045.1 GCA_946187975.1 uncultured Bacteroidales bacterium
TCGTGGAAGCAGTAACCTACGTTCCAGCAGTTCCTTCCGCGGCCGTCCTTCGCCCCCTGCGGCACGCACACAGCAAAGCCCCTTTCGAGGGCCCTGTCCACAAGTTTCTGCTGGTAGCCCTTAGCCTTGCCGCCATACCCGTGAAGCAACACTATGAGCGGTTTTCCGGCAGTCTGCCCTTCCGGGAGATAGAGCCAGTATTCGCGTGTTTCGCCTCCGAATTCGTAGGTTTCGGGTGCAGTGGCGCCGATGGGTGCGTTTGCGGCCCGCGCCGGCAGCATGAATGCGGCCATGGCGAGCAACATGGTAAGCTTTACAGCTAAAGATTGAAGTTTCATATCAGTTTGTATTCTTTGAGTCGTTTTTGAAGGCTGCGGTGCTCCGGGCATACCTTTTCCAGCAGGGCGTGGAACTCGGGCCCGTGATTGAGGTAGCGCAGGTGGCAGAGTTCGTGCAGCATCACATAGTCGCGGAGTTCCTCCGGAAGGCACATCAGGTTAAGGTTCAGGTTGATATTCCCCTTGATGGAGCAGCTCCCCCAGTTGCTGCGGTTGTGTTTGATTCGCACGGCGTTGTACTCGAATCCGAACATCTCCGCCAGCTCGGCCAGACGGCCGGGAAGATATGCCTTCGCCTCCACCCGGAGGGCCTTCACCTCGGGAGTGTCGGGCAGTGCGCGTCTGCGTCTCGGGCGGGTACGAACTATACGAACCCGCCCGAATAGAATATCTCCCAGAGTAATTGCCATTTCTCTTTCAAAGATAGCCGATTTTGATTACATTTGCGTAATGATCAACGAAAAATCCATCGACGAAGCCATACTCCGGATGTTCTCCGGAATATCTTTCCCGAATGAACCAGCCGGTCTTTACGACCCTCTCCGCTATATGATCAGCATAGGCGGAAAACGCATACGTCCCCGTCTCTGCCTGACCGCCTGGGCGCTCTTCCGCGACGCTTTTACGGACGAGGTGATCGAGCCTGCGATGGCGCTGGAAGTTTTCCATTCCTTTACCCTGATGCACGACGACATCATGGACCGCTCCCCCCTCCGTCGCGGGCAGCCCACAGTATGGAACAAGTGGAACGAAGATACAGCGATACTGTCCGGCGACGTGATGCTCATCGATGCCTATAAACGTATCGCAAAGGCTCCTGCCGGGGTGCTGGACAGCGTGCTTAAACTGTTCTCCGACACCGCCTCGGGCGTATGCGAGGGGCAGCAGCTCGACATGGAGTTCGAGAACGTGCAGGAGGTTTCGATGGAAGAGTATTCCCGGATGATAGGCCTCAAGACCGCGGTTCTGCTTGCCTGTTCGGCAAAGATGGGAGCGCTGCTCGCGGGAGCGTCCGAAGAGCAATGCAGCGCCCTTTACGACTACGGATGGCAGCTCGGGATGGCGTTCCAGGTTGCAGACGACCTCCTGGACGCCTTCGGCGACGAGAAAGTTTTCGGCAAGCCGATAGGGGGCGATATCCTCAACTGCAAGAAGAGCTGGCTGACCGTCCGCACTTGCGAGGCCCTTTCAGGAGACAGCAAGGCCCTGGCCGATTTCCACCGCCGCTTTGCGGTTCAGGCCGGCAGCGACTCCGAAAAGAAGGCCAAGATCAAAGATATCAAGGAGATTTATATAAAGCTCGGAGTTGATGCCGCTGCGCGGGAAGAGGTTGCACGCTTCACCGCCCTCGCCCTTGAGGCGGCCGGACGCGCCGGACTCGACGCGGAGCGTTTCGAACTCCTGCGGAGCTTTGCCGATAAACTTGTAGGAAGGGCCAGCTGATGGAGAAGGAAGCGCGCGTGGTAAAGAATGCCGGCAGCCATTACCTGCTGAGCGAACTCCCGGTATGGGAGCCTTTCCCCGCAGTGCTTCGCGGCAAAACCCGCCTCGGGCTCGGAACCACTACTAATCCCGTAGCTGTCGGCGACAGGGTTCTGTACGAGCCAGGCGACGGCGAAGCTGCAATCATCCAGAAGGTACTTCCCCGTAGCAATTATATTATCCGCAAATCCACTAATCTCAGCAGGCAATCGCACATAATTGCGGCCAACGTGGACCAGGCGGTGATTGCTGTAAGCCTCTTCTTCCCCGAAATAAAACTTCCGTTCCTGGACCGCATACTTGTCACCTGCGAGGTATATAAGGTGCCTGTGGTGATAGCCCTCAACAAAGTGGACCTTTACCGCGACGACACACCAGACGCAGTACGCAACTTCCTCGACATTTACCGTGGCGCCGGGTACAGGGTAATCGAGACATCGTGCGAGACCGGCGAAGGTATAGACGAACTTCGCGAGGCATGCCGCGGACGCATCAGTCTGTTTTCGGGAGAATCCGGTGCAGGGAAATCGTCTTTGATAAAGGCACTTGATCCTTCGCTCGACCCGAAAATCGGAAAGATCTCGCTGTCGCACCTTCAGGGCAAGCACACCACCTCACTTTATGAGATGTATCCGTTCAGGGCGGCTATGGCGTCCGGAGCGAGTCCCTCTCCGGAACCGGACGGGTTCCTTATTGACAGCCCCGGACTGAGGGGCTTCGGCCTTGTGGACCTCGGACGCGAAGAGATAGCCCTGTATTTTCCGGAAATGCTCCGCGCCTCGGAGGGCTGCCGCTTTACTCCCTGCACCCATACCCACGAACCCGGATGTGCCGTAAAGGCCGCCGTAGAGCGGGGCGAAATCAGTCCGGAGCGATATAATTCCTATCTGGGGATGCTCGAAGAAGACAGCAAGTTCCGTCAATGAAAGCTCTCGACAGGGAAATCCTCAGGCTCGCCATCCCGAGCATACTTGCCAATATCACCGTCCCGTTAGTGGGCATGGTGGATATTGCCGTGGCGGGGCACCTGCATTCGGCCGAAGGCACGAGTGCCGCTTTCATCGGAGGCATTTCCGTCGGGGCGCTGATACTCAGTGTGGTTTATTGGAATTTCGCCTTCCTGAGGGCCAGCACGGGAGGACTCACCGCACAGGCATACGGACGCCTCCGGATTGGGGCCGAAGGAGATCTTCCCTCCACCATACTCCGCCGTGCCATGGCGCTGTCGCTCGGTTTTGCCGCCCTGCTTCTGGTGCTGCAGTGGCCCCTTTCGAGGCTGGCGCTGGTATTCAACGACAGCACCCCGCGAGTGGCCGATCTCGCGATACGCTACTTCTTAGTGCGCATCTGGGCCGCACCTGCCACACTCTCCCTCATGAGTCTTAAAGGATGGTTCATAGGGATGCAGGATACGCTCAGCAGCATGTTTACCGACCTCGTGGTGAACGTGGTGAACATCGCTGGCAGCATCGTGCTGACCCTGGGCGCCTTCGGCTGGGAGGGAATAGGCTTCGACGGTATTGCGCTCGGAACCGTAATCGCCCAGTACAGCGGACTGGCCTTCGCCGCACTTGTATTACTGATTAAATATAGAGTGACAGCACGGGGAGTCGCCGGGCGGTGCGGCGCAGCGCAGGGCCCCAACGGGATTTCCGACGGGGCTCCAGGCGAGGCGATGTGCTCTACCGGGGCTCCCGACGGGACTCCCGGCGCAGAGCGACCCTTAGCGTACGCTTCTTCCCGGGAGCGCAAGCCGGAGTCCAGGGAGAACGACGGAACGGACGTCGAGCGCAAGCCGGAGTCCCGGGAGGACTACGGCGCCTTCTTCCGGCTGAACGCCGACCTCTTCGTGCGCAGCCTCTGCTTCACGGGAGTATATCTGGGGTACACCTTCCTCGCGGCCAAGCAGGGCGAGACGCTTCTTGCCTGCGCCAACATAATGATGACCCTGCTGATGCTGTTCTCGTACTTCACCGACGGATTCGCATACGCCGGTGAGGCACTGGTAGGCCGGTTCATCGGGGAGAAGGATCCTGCAATGACGCGCCGCAGCACCGGAGCCGTCTTTGCCTGGAGCATGGGCGTGGCCGGTATCTGGATGATTATCTATTGGTTAGGCGGAGCACCTATGATGCGACTCATGACCGACGACTTTTCCGTCCGCGAAGCCTGCCTCCAGTTTCTCCCCTGGCTGATAGCCATGCCTCCCCTGGGGTGCGCTGCCTTCACCTGGGACGGCATCTTCGTGGGAGCCACCGCATCGCGCGGCATGCGCGACGCAATGATCCTCTCGCTCGCCGCCTTCGCGGCGGTCTGGTTCGCCGGAAAGGCGCTTCTGCCTTCGGCTTCGTCCGGGTCTCCGGCCATCCATCTTCTTATGGCCGCATACTTCGCACATATCATCGCGAGAGCGCTTCATCTGACGGCCAGATACCGTAAAGACATAGCGGAAAAATGATTATCTTTGCACAAATAACTCTAGACAAATGAAACACATAGTATTGGTACGTCACGGCGAGAGCCAGTGGAACAAAGAAAACCGTTTTACGGGATGGACAAACGTTGATTTGAGCGAGAAAGGCCTTCAGGAGGCCCTCGACGCTGGCAAAGCACTCAAGGATGCCGGATTCAAGTTCGACATAGCCTACACGTCCTACCTCAAGCGCGCGGTGAAAACCCTCAACAACGTGCTCGACGCGATGGACCTTGACTGGATTCCCGTGCTCAAGAGCTGGCGCCTGAACGAGAAGCATTACGGAATGCTGCAGGGCCTCAACAAGGCTGAAACCGCCGCCAAATACGGCGACGAGCAGGTGCTCATATGGCGTCGCAGCTACGACGTGGAGCCCCTCCCCCTGCCGGAGAGCGACCCCAATTCCGCCACGCTGGATCCCCGCTACGCCGCAGTGCCCGACCAGTACATTCCCCGCACCGAAGCCCTCAAGCAGTGCATCGAACGCGTGATGCCCTTCTGGGAGTGCGAGATCTTCCCCAAGCTCAAAGAAGTCGACAATATTATAGTAGTAGCCCACGGCAATAGCCTCCGCGGCGTCGTGAAGCACCTCAAAGGTATATCCGATTCCGAAATAGTCAAGCTCAACATCCCCACGGCCACCCCTTACGTATTCGAGTTCGACGACGAGCTCAATCTCGTTAAAGACTACTACCTCGCCGATCCCGAGGAACTCGCCCGCAAGCAGGCTGCTGTCGCCAATCAGGGTAAGGCGAAATAATCGCCGCTCCCACGCATTTTTCGCACCACCACGGCAATTCGTTTACAAAAACACCCCTATTTGTGAACAAACCCTTGAAAAACAGCAATCCGTTCACAAAATACCCCCTTTTTGTGAACGGATTTTGTTTGCTATCTTTGTTGCTGAAATGACAAAGGCAAAGAAGCACTTCGGCGGTCGGAAAGAAAAGCCGGGCCGCGGCACGCACAAAAAGGTCTTTCCGGTGGTGGAAGGCCGCGTGCAGATGACTCGCGAAGGATATATTTTTGTAATCGCCGAGGGGCGCGACGACGACATTTACGTCAAGGCAAGCAAAACCCGCAACGCCCTGGACGGCGATCTGGTAAAAGTTGCTATCACCAAGGAGGTGTTCTCCAGAACAGTTTCGCGTGCCGGGGACAAAGGTAGCAACGGACAGGGCCGCCGAAGCGAAGGCGAAGTCATCGAAATCCTGCAGCGCAGCGGCCGTCAGTTCGTCGGAATATACCACACTGTCGGAGCCCAGGCCTGGGTGTTGATGCAAAGCAAGAGCATGCCCTACGACATAGAGGTCGATGCCGAGGCCGGAGCCGCCATGGGAGCCGTCCGGGGGATGAAGGTTTCCGCCGTGGTGGACCGCTGGAACCGCAACGACCCTGCGCCGGTGGGCCATCTTGTGGACGTGCTGGGAATGCCCGGCGAGAACAACACCGAGATGCATGCCATTCTGGCAGAATTCAATCTTCCGTATAAATTCGAAAAAGAGGTTGAGAATGCCGCCGATGCAATCTCCGACGCCATAACCCCTGAGGACCTCAAGGGCAGGAAAGACTACCGCGATATCCTGACCTTCACTATAGATCCTGCCGACGCCAAGGACTTCGACGACGCCCTGTCGTTCCGCAAACTGACTAATGGTAATTACGAGGTTGGAGTACACATCGCCGACGTGTCGTATTACGTAAAACCCGGAACACCCGTAGACAAGGAGGCTCGCGAGCGCGGTACCAGCGTTTACCTCGTGGACCGCACCGTGCCGATGCTGCCGGAAAAGCTCTGCAACAAACTCTGCTCGCTCCGTCCGCACGAAGACAAACTGACCTTCGCGGTGGTATGCGAGATATCGCCCAAGGCGGAGATTAAGTCGCGCTGGATAGGGCGCACCGTCATTAACTCAGACTTCCGCCTGGATTACGATCAGGCGCAAAGCATCATCGAGGCCTCCGAAGGGGGCAAAGCCCCGGAGAACGCCCCACTTGCGCCCGGCTCCACCGCTGACGCGGCCCTCCGCGAAGCCATCCTGACCCTGAACGGCCTCGCGGCCAAACTGAAGGAAAAACGCTTCAAGGCAGGAGCCGTCAATTTCGACAGGCCCGAAATGAAAGTTGAAGTGGATGACGCGGGACGCCCGGTGAACGTGTACGAAAAGGTAAGCAAGGAGGCCAACTGGCTGATTGAGGAGTTCATGCTGCTGGCGAACCGTACCGTGGCCGAATTTGTGGCGACCGGAGGAAAGATGAACGGCGTGGCGGACAAAAAGGCAAAGACCTTCGTTTACCGTATCCACGACGAACCCAATACCGAAAAGCTGGAAGGTCTGCGCAAGTTTGCAGGTGGCTTCGGATACCAGATTGAGGACAGGCTGGAGGGGCGCGCCGCGGCAAAAGCCCTCAATGCCCTTATGGAATCGGCCAAAGGTAAACCCGAATATGCCGCATTCGAGGATATTGCCCTCCGCTCGATGGCTAAGGCCTGCTACAGCACGGACAATATCGGCCACTACGGTCTGGCATTTAAATTCTACACCCACTTTACATCTCCCATCAGGCGTTACCCCGACACCATGGTACACCGCCTCCTGACAATCTATCTTGCCGGTGGAGCTAGCGCTGATAAGTCTAAGTACGAAGAAGAATGCCGCCACGCCTCCGAGCGCGAACTTGTTGCTGCCGACGCCGAACGCACCAGCGTCAAGTACAAGTTGGTGGAGTATATGCAGGACAAGGTAGGCAAAGAGTTTGACGGCCATATTTCCGGTCTTACGGAATGGGGTATGTACGTTCAGATTGAGCCCACAAAGATCGAGGGGATGGTTCCCCTCCGCGAGATACGCTCGGACTTTTACGAATTCGACGAGGCCCGGTACCGTCTGGTTGGCCGCAGGACCCGTCGCAAGCTCCGTCTCGGCGATCCCGTCCGCATCCGTGTCAAGGACGCGAACCTCGAGCAGCGTCTTCTCGATTTCGAATTGATGGAATAATTATTAGCGCCCAAAGAGCTCCGCAACTATGCTCCGGTCCAGCCGGAGCATTCTTTGTATTTGGCCTTCGGAAGCGTTGTATTCACGCCGCATCTGTCTGGCCAGTTCGAGTTTGTCGCGGATAGGCAACATCGTAGCCCTGCTTTCGTTAAAGTTCTTCCTGCACAAAAGAGTCATGGTGGCGAACATCTCGTCGTCGTTCAGGAACACGTCGTCCCCGAGTCTTTTCGCGATTTCCGAATACGCTTCGTAGTTCTTGGAAACTGCCGAGAAGTAATGATGCGCATCCCGAAAGAAGGACTCGCCTTTCTTGATAGCACAAAAGCTTTGCGGGAGAATCATATGATTGCCGACCAGATATGTCTCGGGAAGAACCGGGACACGGCTCCGACACAATTGCAATGTGTCTCTAATTGTCATATCCCTGAACGGGATTGCAGCATCGGTGGACGCTGCAGGGTTGAAATAAAGGTATCCGGCACCCCATGGATAAGAGAATGGTGTGTAACGACTGTCTGCCAGGTATCCATTACGGTTTACGTATGCTATTTCATTCCTTATTGCAGATAAGTCTTTTACAGGAATGAACTTGAGAACGAAACCGGAAAGGTCGACAAAGCCGCGTACACTGGCCATGCGCCGGCGGATGCGACGCTTCAGTGAATCGAAAAAAAACATACACTGGCCTTCGTCAGCTTCCATAATAAAATGAAGGTGGTTGCTCATTACCTGGAAAGTAATGATACGTACGCCGGTTTCGGCGGCAGCGATAGCGCTTACGGTAACGGAAAACCTATAATCGTCTTCACTCTCACATAGCAATTCGGTAGATTGACCGGGGGTGCACAAATGCCAGTATGGCCCCCCGTGAAGGAACGATGCCTCGCATCCGGCTTCCTTCAGGGCAAACGACGCCTGCCCCGGAGTGTTGGAGTTTTTCATAGCTGGACGCAATATAGCAAAATCCGTTCACAAAACGGGGGTGTTTTGCGCACAAACTCTCGAAAAATGGCAATCCGTTCACAAAACGGGGTGTTTTTGTGAACGGATTGCTATGAGGCAAGCAGGTATCCGGCCTGTGATGGGCAAGGACGAACGGGGTGAGGATAGACGTGAGGACATATCCCGCAATCCCCGCGAGTAAAACAAGCCCTACAGGAGGCCGCGGCCGCGGAGGAAGGCGCGGGAGTCTGGCTCGCGTCCGGCAAAGGACTTGTAGAGAGTCATGGGTTCCTCGCTTCCGCCCTTCTCCAGGAAGGTCTGCCTGAACTTGAGGGCAAGCTCAAGATTGAACGGACCGCCTTCGGAAGCCTCGAAGATGCTGAAGGCATCCTTGTCGAGGACCTCTGCCCAGAGGTAGCCGTAATAACCGGAATTGTATCCGCTGGAGAAGATGTGGTTGAAGTAGGTGGTGCGATAGCGGAATCCTATCTCGGGGATAAGCCCTATCTCGTCCTGGAGCGAAGCCTCGAAAGCGTCGATGAACGCCCCGGCCTCTTCCTGCGAAAGCCCCTCGGGAACATCGGTGGTCTCGTGCCACTTCATGTCGAGCATGGATGCGGCGCAAAGCTCCGTGGTCATGAATCCTTGGTTGAATTTGAGCGAGTTGTTGATCTTGGCTACGAGCTCATCTGGAATGGTGTTTCCGGATGCATCGTGAGCGTACTTAGAGAGCAGCTCGGGCTGGAAGGCCCAGTTCTCGTTGAACTGGCTGAACATCTCCACGAAGTCGCGCGTTACGCCGGTGCCGCTCACGGAAGGATAACGGCACTTGCTCAGCAGTCCGTGCAGGGCGTGGCCAAACTCATGGAAAACGGTCTGCACCTGATCAACGTTGAGGTTCTCGGCGAGGTTGCCGACGTTCACAATGATGGGGCGCACGTCCTCACCGGAAGCGTCCACGTACTGTTCACGCACATTATTCATCCACGCTCCGCCGCGCTTGCTCGAACGGGGAAGGTAGTCGGTGGTAAAGATGCCAACCAGGCCGCCTTCAGCGTCGTCGATGCGGTAGGTCTGCACGCACTCGGAATTGTATGCGGGTACGTCTTCGAGCTTCACGGCGTCGATGCCGTAGAGCCACTTGGCCGCAACGAAAATGCCTTTACGTACGGAATCGATCTGGAAGTAAGGCTTCACCTCCTCGTCGTCGAGGTCATACTTGGCCTTGCGGACCTTCTCGGCATAATACCACCAGTCCCAGGGCTGTATAGTGGCACCCTCCGGCACTTTGCCGGCGGCTATGTCGGCGTCCATCACCTTCTGCATATCGGCGACTTCCTCCCTGGCACGTGCCGTAGCGGCCTTCATGATACCCGCGAGGAAAGCGTCGACGGTCGCGGGATCGTGCGCCATCTTGTTCTCCAGCGTATAGGCTGCCGATGAAGGATAGCCCAGGATACGGGCCTTCTCCTGACGCAGACGGAGCACGTCCAGGACCAGAAGGCAGTTGTCGTTCTCGTTTCCGTTGTGTCCGCGGGACACATACGCGTCGTGATACTGCTTACGGAGTTCGCGGTCCTCGGTGGAGGTCATCTTGTCCGAATAAGCGCTCACGCTGAAACCGAAACGGTCCTTGAAGGCGTTGCTCTCTGCCAGGATGTTGTTACCTATCTTCTGCGTCTTGGACGCAATCTCGGCGTTTATCTGACGAAGACGCTCCTGCTGCTCTTCGGGCAGGCCTATGCCCTCGCGCTCGAAAGCTTCGAAGTGCTTCTTGAGCACCATAATCTGCTCACGGTCGAGGCCGCTGCGGTCCCCGTTCCAAATGGCGGCCACCCTGTCGTAGAGCGCCTTGTTGAAGGAGATGTTGTCGCTGTGGGCGCTCAACAGGGGAATGGCCTTTTCCTGGACCTTGTCGAGAGCATCCGTGCGGTCGGTCTCGCTCACGTTGAAGAGCACTCCCTCAACCTTGGAAAGGATGCTTCCGGAGAGTTCCAGAGGGACTATGGTGTTTTCGAAGGTGGGAGCCTCCGGATTAGAGGTAATGGCCTCTATCTCAGCCTCCTGACGTGCTATTCCTTCCTTGATGGCAGGAAGATAGTGGGAGGTCTTTATGGATTCGAACGGAGGAATTCCGTAGGGGGTATCCCATTCGGTGAGGAAGGGATTGGTACGGTTGCAAGCGGACATGGCAACAATTGCTGCGAGTAAAACTAATCTGACGCGCATTTTAAAAACGTGGATTAATTAAAAACCATCGTATCCTTGGGGAGAGTGGCTCCCGTGTCGGAATAGGTAATGTCTTCGTAGGAATTAACGGTAATCTGGATAGAGCCCTGATAAAGGGAGAGGATACCGGTAACGTCGATGGAGCGGCTTCCGTCCAGCACATCGTCAGGAATCTTGTAGTCGCCGAAACGGCCGTAACCGCTGGAGCGGATGGCAAGCTCGGTGGAACCCATAGTGAAGTACTGGCTGACGGTGCCGGCCTGGCGCTCAATGTCGTTGCGGGTGGCGATGATGTTGCTCTTGGGAGTGCCTACGGTTCCGTAGTTGTAGTCGCCGGAGTTACCTATCTTTATATTGTCCCACACTCCGCTGGTGAGGTATTTGTCCATAAGGCTCTTGCTGAAAGCCCATGTCTTTACTCCCCATGTGGCGTCGGAGACGAAGATGCGGTTGGAGGATTCCTTCTTATCGTAATTGGTACTGAGATAAATCAGGACGAACACCTTGTTGGCGTACTTTAGGTTCTTGAGGGTTACCAGTTCTCCCAGATACTTGCAGGAAGAAACCGTGGCGCCCCAGCTCGGAAGATCGTTCTCGGTAAGTTCGGCCGCAACCACCTTGGGACCGGGTTCGCCGGCCTTGATGAATTTATCCACCAGGAACGGCTCCTCGATGTAGGAGGTTTCGTACTCACCCGTGGAGTCCTCCAGACCGACCTGGACCATTCCGTTACCGCCGGAGTTATAGGTGTTGTTGCGCGCCTTGTAGCCGTACATGCCAAGCCAGATATCCTGGAGCATTATGTAAACGGTCTGCCCCTCGGCATAGTCGTTATAGAGGCCGCTGCGTCCGACCTTCACCTCCATGCCGCCGGTCTCGTCCTGGATGTACATGGTCTTGTATATGTTGCCGGCCTTGTCGGAGGACGAAACCTTACCGGCTATGAACACATTGTCGGTAATCTGTACGGGACCTCCCCCGATGACGTAGCGCGAGGCGAGCTGAGCTATGGTCAGCTGGGTGGAGCTGGCCTGTATCTCGGCGAGAGTTGCGGTCTTGCCGGGACCCGGATCAGAATAGTTGAGCGTGAAAACAGGTTCCCATTCCTCGCAGGATACTAACGCTGCAAGGGCGGCCAGTGCAGTTAAAAATCTCTTCATAGCCTAGAATCTGAAATAAACGTTTAACATGTAATTGAACCCGCACATGTAGAAGTACTTGGAGTCGAAGCGGTAGTAGCGGGTCTTGCTGGTGGTGTTGTCCACCAGACGAGTCTGCTCGTAACCGCCGGTGCGCACGTCCTTGTCGTTAAGCAGGTTCTTGGCATTGAGATTCACGCCCAGCTGATACTTGTAGTGAATGTACCAGCTCTTGCCTATGCTGAGGTTCAGCAGGTAATAGGGGGCGAACTTCTCCTGGGTGGTCATTTCCATTACCTCCTCCGGAGTGACGGTGTTGTCCGGGCCGATGGTGGCCTGGTCCGTACGGTAGAAGGGGTTCATGTCCAGATAAGCGTTGCGGAAGTACTGGAAGTCGAGGTCGACGAACCAGTAATTCTTGTTCCAGGAGAGACCAATGCTCGAAGCGAACTGAGGCGTGCTGGGCACGTAGTGCTTCTGGATGTGGTCCACCTCAAGGGTGTAAACACCGTAGATATCCTTCTTGTACACAGGGTTGGACTTCCAGTAAGGCACCTGCAGGTGATCGAGTACCACGGATGCACTGTTGTCAACCGTCTGGGTCATGTAAGGATTGGAGGTGTAGATATATTCTCCCGCACTGAGGGCACCCTGAACGGAGAGACCGGGGAGAGGAACGGGGACCTTGAAGCCGAGTTCCACGCCCATGTGGCGCTCGTCGATGCCCACCATGCTGAAGTTGGTGAAGGCATTCTGGAGGTCGTCGTAGAAACTCATCAGGTCGCTCTGGTCCTTGATAGTGGTATAGAACGCCGTGGCCCTTACGTTATAGCCGTTGGCCGCATACTGGGCGTTAATATCGGCCGACAGGGTCTTGATTGTCGAGAGCCCGGGGGCGACATCGTTGCGAGTACGAGGCGAAAGGAATGCCTGGTTGAACTTAGGGGCGTCATTGTAGTAGCCCGCGTTGGCGTACACCCTGGCATTGCCTCCGATAACGTAGTTGATACCTGCCTTAGCGCCGTAGGTAAGGTAGTTCTGATGCTTGCTCTCCCCCTTTGAATCGTTGGGGAAAAGGCCACTGCGGACCACTCCGTCGCGCCAGAAAGAATTGTGGCCAATCTTTCCGGCTACATTGGCGGAGAGGTTTCCGGACGCGAACTTGAGGTTGGCCCATCCCTCAACGTTGCGGACGTTGGCGAAGTAGTCGTATCCATACTTGCCGCCCTCCTTCACCTTCTCGGAATAACCGTGAGCGTTGTAGTAGTCGACGTCGTACTGTATCGCCACGGGATCCACCGCGAAGTCACGCTCGGCAAAGTTGTTCACATTGAGGAAGTAATCACCGCCAAGAAGGTCGTGTACACGGGTATAGTACTCGGTCTTGTTGTACTTGGCGTTGACACCGCCGATCACGATGAACTTGCTGTTGATCTTGTAGCGGGCGTTCGCAGCGAAGTTAAGGTCGTTCTGATCGATACGGCGCTCCTGCACGATGTATTTGGAACGGTTCTTACCCTCGTCGTCGATGCTGGAGTGGTTCACGGAGTACAGCCTGTCCCAGTTAACCTGGGTATACTGGGGATAATTGGAAGGATGTGTCCATACCTCGGTGGCATAGGCCTGCTTCGTGCGGTTGGACCGGTTGAGGTCGGCTATGTCGCTATAGAAGTAGCTGGGGAGGTTGCGGTAGTAGTCCGGACGGGGGTCGGATGCGTCGTACCAGTCGAGGGCCGTAGCACCATTGCGTCCGAAGCGGTAGAGCAATGTGGCGCTGGCCTGAAGACGGTCGGACGGAGTGAAGTCGTACTTGACTATCGCCACAGGCTCGTGGGTGCGGGCTACGCGCGAGTTACGCATCACACCGTTCTGGTAACCCCAGTTGGAGTTGTACATATTGTCGCCGACCAGGTCGTAGACCTCCTGCGTGGAACCGTTCTGCTTTCCGCGCTCGCCGGGAGTTCCGAAGAGCACGAAACCGAGCTTATGGGTTTCGTTGAAGGTCTTTTCGGCAGCGGCATAATATGCAAAGGAACGATAGTAAACGCCGTTGATCCAGTCGTTGCCACCGAAGCGTCCGCTAAAGTTGAAGGCATAGGCCCAGCCGTTGTCGAGCTGTCCGGATGCGTAGGACATCATCAGCCTCATGCGGTAATAGGCCGTATTGGTGAGAACGCTGGCGCGGAGACCCTTGCGCATGCTGAGCGCATTCGCGAAGATGTTGGTGGAACCGTTGTATCCGCTAAAGCCCACCTCCGCATTTTCATTGCCTACGGTCGATTCCTTACTGCGGGTAGCCTCATTGAGGCCGCTCCAGAGCGAGTAGGGAGAATAACCCGTCATGGCATCGTTCATCTTTACGCCAGCCATGTAAACGTCCTGGCTCTCGCTCAGGTAACCGCGGGCCTTGAAGCGTACGGCACTGAATCCGAAGCTGGCTATGCTGTTGAACACGTCGTTCGACCCGAAAATAACGGTAGGGCTGTCGTTGTAGCCCGAATCGTCCATATCGAACTCGAGCAGCGAAGCGTCTTCGATATCGGCCACTTTCTGAGTGGGAGTCAGCGAAAGGTTGAACATGTTCTTGACGTAGCCGTCGTTCACCGTAACGTTAACCGAGTTTTCGAGGTATTCGTCCGCATTTATCACCAGGGTGTACATGCCGTCGTGAAGCTGCGACACCGCGAAGTTTCCTTCCTGGTCGGAAGAAACCTCGGCGATCAGCTCCGCACCGGAATACAGCAACAGGCTGGCACCCTCGACGGGAGCCTTTGTGCCACGGGTGATGACCGTACCCTTGACTCCTCCGGTTACGTTCGCTTCCGGAAGGGCTTCCGGCTCAAGCTCAGGCTGGGGTTCGGCGGGCTGGGCCTC
>CAMHTE010000046.1 GCA_946187975.1 uncultured Bacteroidales bacterium
GCCACATTGGCCGCCTCGCCGCCTTCCGCTTCGAGTTCCTTGAGCCTTGCATGCAGCTGAAGGAAGATTATGGTCGCGGGGCTGAACGGGGTCTGTCCGCGGGTAAGATTGCGGAGATTGTCGTCGAAGTCCCAGTAATAGCCCTTGTGGTTGAATTTAAAACCGTTCAGCTTTGCCGAAAGGAAGAGTACTGAGAGCCCCGGAGGAACGTTGAGGCCTTTCTGGGTGCTGGTAACGCAGATATCGGCGCCCACTTCATCCATGTTGAAGGGCTCCGCCAGGAAGCTGCTGATTACGTCCAGGACGAAAGACACCCCGTAGCGGCGGCATATCTGCCCTATGCGGCGCACGTCGAACAGCACCCCCGAGGAAGTCTCGTCATGCTGGCAGAGCAGTACGCCGGGACGCTCTTCGGCGACTGCCTTCTCCAGGGCGTCGTAGTCTATGTCTTTTGCAAAGGGAACCTTGAAGTGGGCGAACGGCAGGCCATAGTAGCCGCAGAGTTCCGCCCAGCGGTGCCCGAAGGATCCTCCGTCGATGACGAAGGCCTTGCTGAACGTGCTGGCGTAGTTCTCGACGATTGCGCTCATTGCACCCGTGCCGGAGCCGGTGTAGATAATGGTACGGCCGCCCTTGCAGTGAATGAGGTCCAGGAGTATGCGTTCCGATTCGAGGTTGATGCGCGAGAATTCGTCCGTGCGCATGTACGGAATGGGTTCGGAGCCTATCTTTGCTATGCTGTCCGACAGGTCGCCGGGAAATGCGTAAGAATGCATCGTCATTTGAGTATCCTGACTTTTTTGCCGTTGATGAAATCTTCCTGAATCCTGCTCATTGCAAGTATCTCCTTGACGGGAAGCTTGGAATAGAAGTAGCCGTTGGCCAGTATCGCGGAAACGAATTCCTTGATTTCGTAGCGCAGGCCTTCCCCGGCGAAGGGATAGAAGTATTTCTTGTTCTGGTTCTGGTCCTCGTAGCGGAGCTCGAAGTATGAGGTCTTCCACCAGGGGGCCGGTACGTAGGCGTATCCCTTTGTGCCGGACACCACCAGACTGCCTTCGGTCTTGGCACCGAGCCCCACCTCGAAGGTTGCGGAAGCGCTCTTTGTAAAGAGTATGCCCTTGGTGTAGATGTCAACCCCGTCCTTGTATTTGGACACGAAGTAGCATTTGCTGTAGTCGGTGCCGAGCAGGCGGAAGATGGGGAGGAGAGGGAAGCACCCGTTCTCGTTCATACTGCCTCCGAAGCGGCTGCTGTCCATCTTTGCATCGTTCTCATCCGTAAGGGTGGTGGTCGCTGCCTTGATGTCGACTATCTCTCCGATGGCGCCCGACTGAAGCAGCGTAATAAGGTGCCCGAAAGCGGGGCAGTATGCCGTCTTGTGTGCCATCATAAGCACCAGACCCTTGCTCTTTGCAATTTCGAAGAGTTCCTTTGCTTCGGCTTCGTTCAATACCAGCGGAGTCTCGCAAAGCACGTGCTTGCCTGCCTCGAGGGCCGATTTTGCGTATCCGTAATGGGTGTAGTGAGGAGACGCTATATAAACGGCGTTGCATTTGCCGTAAAGCTCATCCAGGTCTGCAGCCTGGGCTATGCCGTGCTTTTTGCAGAAGGCCTTGCACTCTGCGGCGTCGGGGTTGTAGGCGGCCGCAATGCTGTTGCTTGCCACGAAGGAGGCCTCTTCCACGAAGCGCCGGGCTATGCTGCCGGTACCTATGAGACCTATCTCAACGGTAGGGCGCTCGTCCCGCAGCTGGGTGCTGGAGATGCCTTCAGTGCGCGGCAGATAGACTACCTTGCAGAATTCCTTGAGATAATCGAAATAACCCTCCCAGTCGGAACCTATGGCGAAGATGTCCACACCGTAACGCTGAATATCGTCTATCTTCTGACCACGGTACTCCTCAATGATAATCTGGTCTGCCAGGCCGGTGGCGCGCACGGCGTCGATGCGTTCCATGACGTTGTTGCAGGTGTTTATCTTGCCCCGCTCCAGGTCGAAGTTGTCGGTGGTGACGCCCACTATGAGCCAGTCGCCGAGGGCTTTGGCCCTTTTGAGCAGATTTATGTGTCCCTGGTGGAACAGGTCGAAGGTTCCGTAGGTTATTACTTTAGTCATAGAACACAAATATAGTTATAATTTTATTACGCTCACCTGCAGGCGTCCTCCGGAATCAATTTCGAGATCCACGCGGAGTGTGTCGCCCCGTTCAATCGCCGGCAGCGCTGCCTCGAACATACATTCCTCGCCCCTTAGTCTTCCTGCCATGCAGATAGATGTGGGAAGGGCTCCCGTCGTTGCATCCGCAACTTCGTTAGGATAGCTGTAGAGGGTGATGCCGGCCTCGATGGGGGAGTCGACTGCGTCGAAGGGGAGCGCCCGCATCATGATGGCCGGGTCCCGCAGCCCGTCCGGGCTGTCCAGCGTCTCCGACGGGCGGAAGCCAGTGCTGCGCAGTATCTCCGTATGGGCGTTTACACCTTTCAGGCAGAGGACCGGAGCTTCCAGCGGTGCGTCGAGGGCGTTGCGGACTGTTCCAATAATGATGGGGCAGAGCAGTGGTTTGAGTTCCACCGTGCCTTCCGGCCCGGAAGAGGAGTGGTATATCCCGCTGAGCAGGGGAGAGGTGGCGCTTTCAGCCGCATAGCGCATGGAGAGGGCCTCCATTGCATCGAAGCGCTTCAGGCGGTCCGTAGCAATGCTTCCCGGCACGTTTGCGAGGAACACGAAGGTCTTGTCGCCGGGGCCTGCCCTGACCGTGACGCTCCGCTTTGCCGCAAGCCTGCAATAAGAATCCAGCTGCCTGATGCCTTCGTCGGAGTAAACGAATACGTCAACGGAGTCGATCGGGCAGCCGGAGTGCACACTAAAGAGAAATGTGCCAAGCGCTGTCTGAGATGTTTGCCCGGCGGGAGCCCTTTGACAGGAACTGACCAGAACCGTCACGGCCGTGATCAGGGAAACTCCCGCTGAGACCAAACTATTAGCAACCATAAGTAAGAAAGAGTTTTCGGTTGCAAAGCTATGGTGCCCGGCGGGAGTTGCCAACGAAAGTTAAAAAACGCGACTAACTTTTTTTACGTTTTTGCTCGAAAAAAATATTAACTGAAACGTCCGGAGACTCCGCTTGCGCTTCTCTACAAAATGCTCCCGCATTTCAAAGTTGCGCTGCGTCGGATCTCCGGACGTTACTACAAGTTAACAATCAACCGAAGTTGTCGTAGAGTATGCTTTCGGGAGGAACGCCAAGGCTGTCAAGCAGGCCGTTGACGGCGCCGACCATCATGGGCGGGCCGCACATGAAGTACTTGATGTCTTCCGGCGTCTCGTGATCCTTGAGGTAGGTCTCGAACATCACGTTGTGCACGAATCCGGGAGTGTATGCCACTCCGGCGGCATCGGCGGCGGGATCGGGACGGTCAAGGGCGAGGTGGAACTTGAAGTTCGGGAACTCGCGCTCTATCTCTGCGAAATCCTCAAGGTAGAAGGCTTCCACAAGGCTGCGTGCACCATAGAAGAAGTGAACCTTGCGGTCGGTCTTCATGGTCTTGAACAGATGCATGATGTGGCTGCGCAGGGGAGCCATACCGGCACCGCCTCCTACGAAGATGTATTCCATATCCTTTGGATCGTTCTCCGGAAGGAGGAACTCACCGAAGGGGCCGCTGATGGTGACCTTGTCGCCCGGCTTGCGGGTGAATACGTACGACGACGAGACTCCCGGAGGAACCGGCAGCATCTTGAACACTCCCTTAGGTTGGCTGCGGTCGAAAGGAGGCGTGGCTATACGCACGTTGAGTTTGATGATGTTCTTCTCGGCGGGATACGAGGCCATTGAGTAGGCACGAACGGTGGGAACGGTATTCTTGTACTTGATTCCGAAGAAACCGTACTTCTCCCAGTCGCCGCGGTACTCGGGATCCACGTCGATATCGGCGAAGTCGATGTCGTATTCGGGAATGTCGATCTGGATGTATTCACCGGACTTGAACTCGAGGTGTTCGCCCTCGGGGAGCTTCACGGTGAATTCCTTGATGAAGGTTGCGACGTTCTTGTTGGAGATGACCTCGCACTCGAGCTTCTTGACGCTCAGCGTAGAATCGGGCACCGCTATCTTGAGGTCGCCCTTAACCTTCACCTGGCAGCCCAGGCGCATGCCTTCCTTGATCTGCTTGCGGTTGAAGAAGCCGCGCTCGGTGGGGAGTATCTCTCCGCCGCCTTCAAGCACCTGCACCTTGCACTGGCCGCAGTTGGCCTTGCCGCCGCAGGCGGAGGGGAGGAAGATCTTCTCGTCCGCCAGGGTGTGCATTACATCACCGCCCTGGGGCACTTCCAGCACCTTCTTGCCGTTATTAATGTCGATGGTAACGGTTCCCGAAGGGGTGAGCCAGGCCTTGATGACCAGAAGCAGCGCCACAAGGAGAAGCGTTACGCAAACTATTACGAGAACAGCGAATATAATGGTCGATGTCATAGTTCTTCCTCCTTCTTTAAAGCGAAATACCCATGAATGCCATGAACGCCATGCCCATCAGGCCCACGGTGATGAATGTGATTCCAAGTCCCTTGAGGGCGGGCGGCACGTTGCTGTAAGCCATCTTCTCGCGTATTGCGGCGAGAGCAACTATCGCGAGGAACCAGCCGAGGCCGGAACCGAGGGCGTAAACTGCGGATTCGCCGACGTTGGAGAATTCCTTCTGCTGCATGAAGAGGGCTCCTCCGAGGATTGCGCAGTTAACTGCGATAAGGGGGAGGAAGATTCCGAGGGCCGAGTACAGCGACGGGGCGAAGCGCTCCACCACCATCTCGACTATCTGTACTATGGCCGCGATGACCGCAATGAAGATGATGACGCTGAGGAAGCTCAGGTCAACCCCTTCGATGAGTGCGTCGGGACCCAGGACGTATTTGTTCAGAAGGTAGTTCACGGGGACCGTGACCAGAAGCACGAATATGACCGCCAGGCCGAGGCCGGAGGCCGTCTTTACGTTTTTGGATACCGCCAGGTATGAGCACATACCGAGGAAGTATGCAAAAATCATATTGTCAACAAAGATTGACTTTACGAATAAGCTGATGTATTCCATATTCCCTGGTATTGTGCGTTACTTTTCCTGAAGGTCCTTCTGTATGCTGCGCTGTACCCACACAATGCATCCGAGGAGGATGAGAGCGAAGGGAGGCAGTATGACCAGATTGTTGGTTACGTAGCCTGCCGGCATTACCTGCAGTCCGAAGAGGGTGCCGCTGCCGAGCAGTTCACGGAAGAAGGCCACTATGATCAGTATCATTCCGTAGCCGGCGCCGTTGGCGAGGCCGTCCAGCATCGAAGGGATAGGCTTGTTGCCGAGGGCGAAGGCCTCGATGCGTCCCATCACGATGCAGTTGGTGATGATGAGGCTGATATAGACCGAGAGCTGTTTGTCGATGGGATAGGTGGCTTCGAAACTCTTCAGTATCTGGTCCACCAAAATCACCATCATTGCCACGACCACAAGCTGCACTATGATACGCACGCGTCCGGGGATGGTGTTGCGCAGCGTGGAGAGGATGAGGCTGGAAATGCCGCATACCGCCATGACCGAAAGGGCCATCACGAGGGCGCCCTTGAGGGTCACCGTGACCGCCAGCGAGGAGCAGATACCGAGCACCAGTACGGTTATCGGATTGCTCTTGAAGATGGGTTCGAGTATAGTCTCTTTAAGTTTCATGGCTTATTCCTCCTCAGTTTTTTCGGCGTCGGAAGCCTGATGTCCGGCAAGCATGCCGAAGAAAGCAGCCAAGCCGAAGTGTTTGCTGTAGGCTCCGAACCATACGTTGAGAGCGGCGTTGAGGCCGTTGGAAGTCATGGTCGCACCGGAAATGGCGTCGATGGCGTTGGTAGCACCCGTTTCCTCGGCGTTCTTGGCGAGCACGAAGGCGGGGGAGTCTCCCCATTCAACGGTTTTGCCGATGAACTTCTCGCGGAACCATGCTTCGTCCTTGATCTTTGCGCCGAGGCCGGGAGTCTCGGACTCATGGTCGAAGAATGCGCCCGCAATTGTGTGGCAGTCGGGCTGGAAAGCGATATAGCCCCAAACCGGGCCCCAGAGACCGGCTCCGTAAATAGGAATGACGGCTATGCCGCTCTTGAAGAGATATACCGGCAGGGTGGCTTCTCCTTCGGAAAGGATGGCCTTGTTCTGCGGTTTGAGCTTGTCTATCAGTTCGATATTGTCGGCGGCTACCGAAAGGGAGCCGTTCTTCTCGCCGTCGAGAGCTATGGTATAGGCCTCTTCGATATTGTCGGCGTAAAGCTGCAGGATATCGGCATTGGCCGTTGCATAAAGCTCTTCGGCGGGTTTGATCTGCGCCGCCGCCATCATCTGACGGAGGGTTTCCGCCTTGATGTTGGCATCCTGCCTCGCCTTCAGGCTCTGGCTTACGAATGCGAGCACCGCCGCCACCACTACAACGACGATGGTCGTGTAGATAACCGTATAAAGATTGCTGTTAGTGTTCATATCCTTATGGCGTTAAGCGGTTTTAAGTGCAGCTTTGTTCCTGCGGGCGATGGCCCTGCCCACGACGCAATGGTCGATAATCGGGGCGAAGGTGTTGCCGAGCAGTATTGCCAGCATCATTCCCTCGGCATAGCCGGGGTTGAAGAGACGTACGGTCACGCAGATGGCGCCGACCAGGAAGCCGTAGATCCATTTGCCACACTCGGTCTGAGCCGAAGTGACGGGATCGGTGGCCATGAAGACGGTTCCGAAGGCGAAGCCGCCCAGAATCAGATGCTCCCAGAAGGGGATGCCCACTCCGCCGAGATTCGCAAGGCCTCCCACGAAGAGGGCACCTGCAACCGAGGAGAGCATTATCTTCCAGCTGGCGACTCCGGTCCAGATAAGGATGGCGGCGCCGAGCAGGATGGCGATAACTGAGGTTTCTCCCACTGAACCGGGGATAATACCTATGATATAGTCCCAGATGCCGGTGCCGTACTGGGCGCTGGCTCCGTCAAGGGCGAGGGGAGTTGCTCCGGTGAAGCCGTCCACTACTTCTTCGCCGGCCTTGAGGCTGATCCAGCACTGTGAGCCGGACATTGACGAAGGGTAGGAGAAGAAGAGGAAGGCCCTCGTGACGAGCGCGGGGTTCCAGATGTTCATTCCGGTGCCTCCGAAGAGCTCTTTTACGAAGATGACCGAGAATGCCACCGCTACTGCGAGCATCCACAGGGGGACGTTCACGGGAACGATGAGCGGGATGAGCATTCCGGACATGAGGTATCCCTCATTGACTTCCTCGCCGCGGATGCCAGCGGAGAAGAACTCTATGAAGAGACCTACGCCGTAAGCCACCACGTAGAGAGGGAGGACCTTGAGGAAACCGTACCAGAAGTTGGCGAGAATGGCCAGGCTGCTGTCGCCGATGGCGAGAGAGTGCTGGTAGCCGACGTTCCACATGCCGAAGATGGCTGCCGGAACGACGGAGATGACCGCGATGATCATGATGCGCTTGAGGTCGATCGCGTCGCGCACGTGAGCTCCCTTGAGCGTCACTGTGCCGGGGACTCTGAGAAATGTCTCGAAAGCGTCCACTGTAGCGTGCCAGAATTTCTTCATACTCTTAAGCCATTTCTTTGAGCATCAGGTCGATACCCTGAGCTATCATGTCCTGGATGTGATTCTTGGAGGGGTCGATGAACTCGCAGAGGGCGAGATCCTCGGGCAGCACCTCGTATATTCCGAACTTCTCCATCTTGTCGATATCTCCGGCAAGGCAGGCCTTGACAAGATAGATGGGGAAGATGTCCATGGGGAGCACCTTGGAGTAGTAGGCGTCGTTCATTACGAACGCGCGGGGACCTCCGTGAAGGTTGGTGTCCATCGCGTACTTGCGCCAGGGGGTGAGCCAGGAGAAGTACGAATGGTCCGTGCTGAACTGACCCCAGCGTACGGGCTTGGCCCAGCCGAAGAGTTCGGTGTCGGTTCCTTCCTTGAGGATGGTGACAGTGTCGTCGAAGAAGCCGAGATAGCCGTCGGGACCGACCGCCTTGCCGCTGAGGACGTCGCCGCTGATTATGCGGAGACCCTCGGCGTTGCCGCCGTACCAAGCCGCAAGGCTGCTCATGGGAGCGCCGGGCAGGGTTTCGGCGTAGGCGGGCTGTATTGCCATGGGACCGGCCACCGCAATCTTGCGCCGCACGTCGTACACGCCTTTGTTGAAGTAGCGTCCGATGGCCGCGAGTCCGTAGAGCGATATGGTCCAGACCGTGGTGCCCTTGAGTATAGGGCATATGTGGCTGATCTGCACTCCTACGTTGCCGGCGGGATGCCTGCCCTTGAAGGTGTGTATTATTGCGTTCTCAAGCTTGTGGAAAGGCGTGCCTGCATAGTTGTCGGCGTTGAGGCCCAGGTGCACGCCGCCTTCGGTGAGGGCGGCGAGAGCGTTGATACCGGCCTGTATGTCCGCTATACGGTCGCCGAGGGTGAACTCAGGCGAAGCCGCGAGGGGGGCGGTTGCGAAAGCCGATACGAAGATGGCCTTGGGCTGCACCGCGGGATCGGCCACTATGCCGTAGGGACGCTGGACGATGAACGGCCAGAGGCCGCTGCGGAGGATAGTTTCCTTGATTTGTTCGGGGGTGAGGGCTTCGATGCGCCCGACTTTGGCCGCAAGGTTCTCCTGCTTTGCGTCCGGCTGGACGAGCACTGCGAGGAGCTTGCGCTTTGCGCCCCTGACAATCTCCTTGACGGTACCGCTGACGGGGGAGGCGAGAAGAATATCAGCATTCTTCTTGTCCGACATCACGGGAGAGCCGCACAAGACCTTGTCGCCTTCCTTGACCAGGAGCCTGGGGGAGAATCCCTTGAAGTCCGTTGGCTGAATGGCGACTATGTCCGGAGTGATTGTCTTGGAGAGCCGGAGCTCGGCAGACCCTTCGATAGGGATGTCGAGGCCTCTTTTCAAAACGATGTTCTTGGACATTTTGTGAAATGTTAAAATGCGATGCGAAGATAGCCATTTTTTTCGTATTTTTGAGCCACTATGGACAAGAAAATCAGTGCTATCCTGGAGGGGTTGAATCCCGAACAGTCAAAAGCTGTTCAAAGAGTGGAAGGGCCGGTGCTTATCGTGGCGGGAGCGGGGTCCGGGAAAACTAAGGTGCTGACCAGCCGTGTGGCATACATTATCGCCCAGGGATGCGATCCTACGCGGGTTCTTGCTCTGACCTTTACCAAGAAGGCGGCAGGCGAGATGAAGGAGCGCATAGGGCTCCTTGTGGGCGCCAGAGCTGCACGCGGAATAGTGATGGGAACCTTCCATTCAGTGTTCGTGCGTTTCCTCCGGGATTATGCCGTGTCCATAGGTTATCCGGGCACCTTCACCATCTACGACCGGTCCGATTCCGAAAGCGCCGTCAAGGCCTGCGTCAAGGAGCTTGGCCTGGACGATAAGGTTTACAAGCCCAGAGAGGTCCTGGCCCGTATCTCTTTCGCAAAGAACGCCCTCTTCCTTCCCGATCATTACAGGACCAATAGGGAGTTCCTTATCCAGGACGAGCACTCTAAAAAACCACGGCTCTGCGACGTCTACAGTCTTTACCAGAAGAAGCTGAAAGAGTCCGGAGTGATGGACTTCGACGATATCCTGGTAAACATGAACATCCTACTTCGCGATAACAAGGAGGCACTCACGGAGATTTCCGGACGCTTCTCATATATAATGGTGGATGAGTACCAGGACACGAACTACGCCCAGTACCTGATCCTGAAGAAGCTGGCGTCCGTGCACCGAAATCTGTGCGTGGTGGGGGATGACAGCCAGAGTATATACGCCTTCCGCGGCGCCCAGATTGAGAACATTCTCAAGTTCCAGAAGGATTATCCTGAAGCAGCGGTTATAAGGCTGGAAAGGAACTACCGTTCCACCCGGAATATCGTGGACGCAGCCAATTCGGTGATAGCCCATAACGAGGGTCGCATTCCAAAGACCTGCTACTCGGAGGGTGAGGCTGGGGAGAAGATCCGCCTTCTGAACTCCTACACCGAACAGGAGGAAGCCATGCGGATAGTGTCCGAAATAATGGAGAGGATGCGGACCGAGAAGGCGTCTTATCAGGATTTTGCCATATTGTACCGCACCAATGCACAGTCTCGCGCGCTCGAAGAGCAGCTGCGCAGGCGCAACATTCCTTATGTAATCTATTCCGGCAATTCCTTCTTCGAGAGGGCCGAAATTAAGGATATGATGGCGTGGTTCAAGCTGTGCGTGAACGTCAACGACAACGAGTCGTTCAAGCGTGCGGTTGGAAAGCCCTCCCGTGGAATAGGGGATACGTCTATCTCGGCCCTGAACGAGATCGCAAGGGCGCACGGATGCTCACTTTTCAAGGCTGCTTTCGCTCCCGATTTCGAAGTATACGGCCTTCGGTCCGCGGCCATGCTAAAGATTCGTTCATTCTGCGAACTGATCGACCGTCTTGCCACTTCGGCGCTGAAAGGCGATGCCTACGAGGTCGCAAGGAGCATATACGATGCTTCCGGGCTCTACGAGTTCTTCAAATCCGACACTTCCATCGAAGGTCTGGCGCGTACGGCCAATCTGGACGAACTGCTGAATTCCGTTCAGGCTTTCAAGGAGGAACGTCTGGATGATATCCTGGCGGATATGGATCCTTCTTCGGAAGAAGAGTCGGCTCCGGAATTACCGACCGTCACCCTTGCGGACTTCCTGGAGAACACTTCGCTGCTCAGCAACGCGGATACGGCGGAAGGGGAGGATGCGGCCAACAAGGTTGCTCTGATGACGGTTCACTCGGCCAAGGGGTTGGAGTTCCCGTATGTCTTCATTGCCGGTATGGAAGAGAATCTTTTCCCTTCGGGAGGAATGATGATTTCGCCGGCCGACCTCGAAGAAGAACGCCGCCTGTTCTATGTGGCCGTTACCCGGGCCAAGAAGGCTGTCGCCATATCCTTTGCCGGCACACGTATGCGAAACGGCAAGCACGAGAGCAATCCGCCCAGCCGCTTCGTGCGTGAAATCGACTCCCGCTATCTCGAGAATCCGCTTCCGGACCCTGCACTGGGTTATGACGATGATGACGCGCCTTCTTTCGGCTCAGGTTTCCGCTTCGGCTCCGGGCAGCCAAGGTCCGGCGTCTATTCCAGCCGTTCGTACGGTAGTCCAAGTTCTGGCAGACAGTCTGGTGGCACGTCCCGCTTCGGCGGCTCCGGTTACAGCTACGGCCAGTCCTCGAAGGTGCAGTATTATAAAAAGGAACAGATGCCACGTTCAGTGGAGATAAAACCCGTGGTACCGAACATCCCGAAGCCGGACATCATCGACCCCGATTTCAAGGCGGTTCCTATGACGGAACTCTATGAGGGTGAGCGCGTTGAGCACAATCGCTTCGGTGCGGGAAAAATCCTCGAAATCACCGGCACCGTCCCTGAACTTAAAGCCCGCATCGACTTCGATAACTATGGCGTTAAGCTTCTTCTCCTCAAATACGCCAAGCTTCGCCCTGAGGGGAAATAATTCACTTTTTTTGTGAATTTTCTATTCTTTTATCTATATTTGCCCCGTGATGTTATGATTGTGCAGTTTGAAAAAGAGTATTTGAAGGAGTTGTTTGAAAAAGGCAAGTGTTCTGATAGAAGGCATAGGTACCAGCCTCAGGTCATTAGGAAATATGCACAAAGGGTAGAGACTTTGCAGCATGCTCCAAACATCGAAGCATTGTATCCGCTTAACTCATTACACTACGAAGTCCTCACAGGGGACAAGGCTGGTGTATCTTCTATCCGAATAGATAATCGGTATCGTTTGGAATTTACGGTATCGGTATACAATGGAGAACCGACGATGACCCTGTGTAGCTTGTCAGAGATATCAAATCATTATAGGTAATATGGTAAAAAAGTATAAACCTTTTGTTCCTATTCATCCGGGGGAAGTGATTAAGGATGAAGTAGAAGCCCGCGGCATTACCCAAAAGCAACTGGCGGGTTTGATGGGGATGCCATATACTATGCTGAATGAAATACTGAACGGCAAAAGGAACGTGACGACTGAAACTGCTTTGTTGTTTGAGGCGGCTCTGGACATTAATGCCGAGATGTTGCTTGGAATACAGGCAGACTACAGTCTTCAGATTGCAAGAAAGAACAGGCGACTCCTTAAGCACGTAGCAGCAATACGCTTAGCGTTTGCATCGGGATTACTTTAACTTTTTCGATAACAATAGGAGGGGCGGCTTTATAATGCCAGATTTTCAACGCCCAGGACGGATTGCAATCTGGCTACGCTGTCGGCACTGGCCTTTGCAAGGCTCAGCTGCCCTTGCTCATAGGCCCTTATGGCTCGGAGCGAGATACCGCTTGCATCCGCGAGTTCCTGCTGCGTGAGACCGGCGTTTTTGCGAAGAGCCTTGAGGCTCTGCTTTCCGGAATTCTCTTCGAGCAGTTTTTGTGCAAACGCTACGGAGCGCATCAGATCGGCTTCGTGCAGTGTGGGGTACACTTCGGCAAGGGTGGATGCACCAATTCCTTTTTTCTGAAGGGTCTCGAACGGCAGGTTCAGATACCATTGCAGGTATGCAAGGGTCCAGCCCGTCCAGTATTCCCGGCTGCCGATATCGATGAGAGGCTCTTTCATGGGAAGGGGAGTGCCGGTCCTGCTGGCAACGGCGAGAGCCAGTTCCGTCCCGGATAGGCCGCAGAGATACTTCGGATTGCGGTACGTGAACTGCTCGGCTATGCCGCTTGCAAGGAACCTGTGCCAGAACATGTCCAGATCTTCTCCGCAGATGCCAACCGCATAGTCGAGCATTGCTCCAAGATTGGACATGGCATCTTCGAGATATGACTTATTGTAGGCGTGAGTCATTGTTTTCCCATTTTTCGCGTAGTACATCAATCACGAAGACCGCATTCTGCGGATTAGTTTCATTCCGCATCGCAAGGAAAGCTTTTCGCGCAGCGTTGTCGCGCGCAAGGCGACGGGGATAGTAAGTATCCCTGTCTGCAGGGG
>CAMHTE010000047.1 GCA_946187975.1 uncultured Bacteroidales bacterium
CAAATACAAATGTTAAGAGAGTAAAGACCTCTGACCTTGAACTCAAGGACAGACTGGTTGCCATCCAGCGTGTGACCAAGGTCACCAAGGGTGGTCGTCACTTCCGCTTTGCGGCCATCGTGGTCGTGGGTGACGAGAACGGCGTGGTAGGCTATGGTCTGGGCAAGGCCAATGAAGTTACCTCCGCCATCGCCAAGGGAGTGGAAGACGCCAAGAAGAACCTCGTAAAGGTTCCCGTCATCAACACCACCATCCCTCACGAGCAGGAGGCTGCATTCGGCGGTGCAAGGGTTTTCATGAAGCCCGCTGCCCCCGGTACCGGTGTTAAGGCCGGCGGTGCCATGCGCGCCGTGTTCGAGTCTGCCGGCATCCAGAACGTGCTCGCAAAGAGCAAGGGTTCTTCCAACCCCCACAACCTCGTAAAGGCCACCGTGGCCGCCCTCACCGAAATGAGGGATGCCTATACGGTAGCAGGCCTGCGCGGGATTCCTATGGGCAAAGTGTTTAACGGATAGGAGGCAAGACTATGGCAAAGATCAAAATCACCCAAGTGATAAGCAAGAACGGCGAGACCAAGCGCCAGAAGGAGAATCTCCGTTGCCTCGGCATCCGTCGCATGCATCAGACCGTGGAGGTCGACGACAATGCCGTCACCCGCGGACAGCTTGCGAAGGTTGCACATCTCGTCAAGTATGAAGTAATCGACTAAGGAGGACACAGAGATGAAACTTGAAAATTTGACACCCGCCAAGGGTTCCACCAAGACAAGCAAGCGGCTGGGCCGCGGACAGGGTTCCGGTAAGGGAGGCACCTCCACCCGTGGTACCAAGGGAGCACAGGCCCGTGCCGGATACGAGCACAAGATCGGCTTCGAAGGAGGCCAGATGCCTATCCAGCGCCGTCTTCCCAAGTTCGGATTCAAGAATCCTACCCGCGTTGAGTATAAGGCGGTCAACCTCGCAGCCATCCAGGCCATAGCAGAGGCTTCCAAGGCCACCGCGCTCAATGTCGACGACCTCAAGGCAGCCGGACTCGCCGCCAAGACCGATCTCATCAAGATCCTCGGCAACGGCGAACTGAACGTAGCCGTCACCGTTACGGCCGACGCTTTCAGCAAATCGGCTATTGCAAAAATCGAAGCTGCCGGTGGAAAGGCAGTGGTTACCGAGTAAATCGACATGAAGAAGTTAATAGAGACAATACAGAACATCTTCAAGATCGAGGAACTTCGCACGCGCCTCGTCTATACGCTGGGTCTTATCCTGGTGTACAGGCTGGGTAGCTTTATCGTGCTCCCCGGAATCGATGCCACCATGCTCGCACATCTGCAGGACACTGCTTCCAAGGGCCTCGTCGGGCTCCTGAACATGTTCTCCGGCGGTGCTTTCGGTAACGCGTCGATTTTCGCCCTCGGTGTGATGCCGTACATCTCGGCATCCATCGTGGTCCAGCTCCTCGGTATGTTCGTGCCCTACTTCCGCAAACTCCAGATGGAGGGCGAGAGCGGGCGCAAGAAGATGAATCAGCTGACCAGGTATCTGACCATCCTGATCATCTGCATCCAGGGTCCCGCCTACATTGCGGCCCTGCACAACCAGATTCCCGGTGTGGCCTTCACGGCCGTCAACCACCTCGGCTGGAGCAACTTCGCCTACAACCTGCTCGCCACGGTTATCCTGATGGCCGGCTCGATGTTCGTGATGTGGCTCGGCGAGCGTATCACCGACCGCGGAATAGGCAACGGTATCTCGCTCATCATTATGATCGGTATCGTCGCCCGCCTGCCTTACGCCATCGTTGCTGAGTGCGGCGAGAAGCTCACCACCACCAACGGCGGTCTGCTTCTGCTCGTGGTCGAGTTCGTGGTATGGTTCTTCGTGATCATCGCCGCCATTGCACTCGTGCAGGCGGTGCGCCGCGTACCGGTCCAGTATGCCAAGCGCGTGATAGGTAACCGTCAGTACGGCGGAGTACGTCAGTACATCCCCCTCAAGATCAATGCTGCCGGCGTTATGCCTATCATCTTCGCACAGGCCCTGATGCTCTTCCCCCTCATTTTCAGCAGGTGGGATGCAACCCGCGGCCTCGCTGCTTCGCTGAGCAACTATACCGGGTTCCTGTATAACTTCGTATTCGCCATTTTCATCATAATCTTCACGTATTTCTATACGGCAGTCACCATCAATCCTACGATGATGGCGGAAGATATGAAGCGCAATGGCGGCTTCATCCCCGGAGTCAAGCCCGGAAAGAAGACCATGGAGTACATCGACGGCATCATGTCGAAGGTGACCCTCCCCGGTTCCATCTTCCTGGCAATCATTTCCATACTGCCTGCTGTTGCCATGAGAATGGGCGTCAACAACCAGTTTGCAAGCTTCTACGGCGGTACTTCGCTGCTGATCCTTGTGGGTGTTGTGCTTGATACTCTGCAGCAGATTGAGAGTTATTTGCTGATGCGCCACTACGACGGACTTATGAAGACTGGCCGTCTTACCGGGCGCTCAGGTATGTAGTTCTTTGAAAATATCGAAGACTGATGGTAAGGCCCAAGACTGAGGAAGAAATTGCACTGTTGCGCGAGAATGCCATCATAGTGTCGAAAGCACTGGCGGAAGTCGGTAAAGCGGTCGCTCCGGGTGTGACAACCAGGGAGTTGTGCAGAGTGGCCGAGACTTTCATCCGCGACAACGGCGCAATACCCAGCTTCCTTGGATTCGAAGGTTTCCCCGCAGCGATATGTACGTCGGTGAACGATGTGGTCGTGCACGGTTTTCCGTCCGACACCCCTCTCAAGGAGGGCGACATCGTCACCGCCGACATCGGAACGCTCTACAAGGGCTACAACGGCGATTCGGCCTACACCTTCCCCGTCGGGGAGGTGGACGCCGAGACCCGCAGGCTCATGGACGTTACGAAGGCCTCGCTCTACAAGGGCATAGGGGCTGCTGTGGCGGGCAACAGGGTCGGTGACATCGGATACGCGGTGCAATCGTTCGTCGAGTCGGCCGGATTCTCCGTAGTCCGCGAACTGGAAGGACACGGAATCGGCAAGGGGATGCACGAGTCTCCGGGAGTGCCCAATTACGGGCGCCCGGGACAGGGTCCCAAGCTTGTCGACGGCATGACGATCTGTATTGAGCCCATGGTGAATGCCGGCGGAAGGAGCGTGTACGTCTCCCGTAACAACGGGTGGGAAGTGCATACCTCCGACCGCAGCAACGCCGCTCATTACGAACTTACGGTTGTTGTCCGTCACGGAAAAGCTGAGCTGCTGTCATGCTTCGATTTTATCGAGAAAGATCCCGCGATTAAATTTTAAGTTTTTTCAATGTCAAAACAAGTAGCAATAGAACAGGACGGAAAGGTTGTTGAGACCCTTCCCAACGCGATGTTCAAGGTCGAGCTTGAGAACGGTCACGTACTTCTCTGCAATATTTCGGGGAAGATGCGTATGCACTTTATCCACATCCTTCTTGGCGACAGGGTAAGAGTTGAAATATCACCTTACGATTTAACCAAGGGAAGAATATCTTTCAGATACAAATAAAAATTCAGCGATATGAAAGTCAAGACATCCATCAAGAAGCGCAGCGACGATTGCAAGATCGTGAGGCGGAAAGGCCGTCTGTACGTAATCTGCAAGAAGAACCCCAAGTTCAAGATGCGCCAGGGATAATTTTCAATTGTCAAACAAATCAAGTAAAGTATAATTATGGCAAGAATAGCCGGTGTTGATTTACCCAACAACAAAAGAGGAGATATAGGCCTCACCTATATCTACGGTATCGGCCGCAGCACGGCGGAGAAGATCCTGGCCAAGTGCGGTATCGACAGTGCTATCAAGGTAGGTGAATGGGATGACGCGCAGACCGCCGCCATCCGTGCCGAGGTCAGCGAACTCAAGATCGAGGGCGAACTCCGTTCCACGGTCCAGATGAACATCAAGCGTTTGATGGACATCGGTTGCTACCGCGGAATCCGCCACCGTATCGGACTCCCTGTGCGCGGACAGAGCACCAAGAACAACGCCCGTACCCGCAAGGGCAAGAAGAAGACCGTTGCCAACAAGAAGAAGGCGACCAAGTAAAAGCAGGTGAATTATGGCAAAGAAAACTACAACATCCAAGAGAGTTGTGAAGGTTGAGGCCTATGGCGAAGCCCATATCACTTCCACTTTCAACAACGTAATCGTGTCCCTGACCAATGCCCAGGGACAGGTCATCAGCTGGGGTTCTGCCGGGAAGTGCGGTTTCCGCGGTTCCAAGAAGAACACCCCCTATGCTGCCCAGATGGCTGCAGAAGACGCTTCCAAGACCGCATTCGATGCCGGCCTGCGCAGGGTCAAGGTTTATGTGAAGGGTCCCGGTGCCGGACGTGAGTCCGCCATCCGTACCATCAACAACGCGGGCATCGTAGTCACCGAGATCGTCGACGTGACTCCCATGCCTCACAACGGGTGCAGACCGAAAGGCCGTCGTAAAGTTTAATTGATAAAAGTTTATTGATATGGCAAGATATACAGGTCCTACCACCAAGATCGCCCGTAAGTTCGGCGAACCCATCTACGGTGCAGACAAAGACTTCGAGAAGCGTAACTATCCTCCGGGACAGCACGGTCTCGCATCCAAGCGCAAGAAGACCAAGGAATACGGCACCCAGCTCAAGGAGAAGCAGAAGGTGAAGTATATGTACGGAGTTCTGGAGCGCCAGTTCCACAACACCTACGACAAGGCTTCCCGCATGTCCGGACAGAAGGGTGAGAACCTCATCCTCCTTCTCGAGAGCCGTCTCGATAACGTCGTTTACCGTCTCGGTATCGCTCCCTCCCGTGCAGCGGCCCGCCAGCTGGTGAACCACAAGCACATCACGCTCAACGGCGTAGTATGCGGCATCCCCTCCACCCAGGTGAAGGCCGGTGACAGCATCGCAGTCCGCGAGCGCTCCAAGAGCCTCGAAGTCATCCAGGCCAGCGTTGCCTCTGCAACCAAGTATTCCTGGCTGGAGTTCGACGCAAAGACCCTTTCCGGAAAGTTCCTCAACCTCCCTGCGAGGGCCGAGGTCCCCGAGAACATCAATGAGCAGCTCATCGTCGATCTGTACTCCAAGTAATATTTAACACCATCGCAATATGGCAATCTTAGCATTTCAGAAGCCCGACAAGGTGATTATGCTCGAAGGTACCGATACCCTCGGACGTTTCGAGTTCCGCCCTCTTGAGCCCGGTTACGGACAGACTATCGGAAACGCGCTCCGCCGCATTCTCCTTGCCTCCCTCGAAGGTTTTGCCATCAGCCAGATCCGCATCAACGGTGTCGACCAGGAATTCGCAACGATTCCCGGCGTCATCGAAGGCATGCAGGACATCATCCTCAACCTCAAGCAGGTACGTTTCAAGAGGATGGTGGACAGCGTGGATTCCGAAGAAGCCCGCATAGTTATCAGCGGCAAGCAGGAATTCAAGGCTGAGGACATCTCCAGGGGATTGTCCGCCTTTACGGTGTTAAATCCCGACCAGCACATCTGCTCCCTTGAGCCTTCGGTTAAGATCGAAATCAACATCCTCATCACGAAGGGTCGCGGTTTCGTCCCTGCCGACGAGTCCAGGGACGACAACGCCCCCATCGGCACCATCGCCGTGGATGCCATCTACACTCCCGTCCGCAAGGTCAACTGGAGCGTGGACAACTGGCGTGTCGAGCAGAAGACCGACTACGAGAAACTGAATCTCGAGATCGAAACCGACGGTTCCATCTCGCCGAGCGCTGCCCTTCAGGATGCAGCCAACATTCTCATCTACCACTTCAAACTCTTTACCGACGACAACAAGATCTCGCTCGAGAATTCCCTCGAGAGCGACAGCAAGGAACTTGACGAAGAGAGCCTCCGCATGAGGCATGTCCTCCTCACCAAGCTGTCCGACATGGGACTGTCCGTGCGTGCGTTCAACTGCCTCAAGGCCGCCGACATCGACACTTTCGCCGACCTGGTGTCCTACAGCCGCAGCGAACTCATGAAGTTCCGCAACTTCGGCCGCAAGTCCCTCAACGAGATCGACCTGCTGGTGGAGAAGATGAAGCTTTCCTTCGGCATGGATGTGACCAAGTACAATATTGAACCCAAGATAAAGCACATTTAACGATGAGACACAATAAAGCCGTTAATCATCTTGGCCGCAAGAGCGGGCACCGCAAGGCGCTCCTCGCCAACCTCGCGTCGTCCCTCATCCTCAAGAAGAGGATCACTACGACCGTCGCCAAAGCTAAGGCGCTCAAGCCTTACGTTGAGCCGCTGATCACCAAGAGCAAGGAGGATACAACCCACTCCCGCCGCGTTGTTTTCAGCTACCTCAAGGACAAGGAGGCAGTTACGGAGCTTTTCCGCACCATAGCCCCCAAGATAGCCGATCGTCCGGGTGGATACCTCCGTATCCTGCACGTCGGTTTCCGTAAGGGTGACGCCGCCGAAATGGCTCTCGTGGAATTCGTTGATTTCAACGAGGCAGCCCTCGCAGGCAGCACCAAGAAGGAGGCCAAGAAGGCCACCCGCCGCAGCCGCGCAAAGAAGGCTGAGGCTCCCGCAGAGGCTCCCGTGGAGGCAACTCCCGAAGCTCCGGCACCAGAGGCCGCGGAAGAGGCTAAGGCAGAATAAGCCAAGCCAAAATAAGAGGGGGGAATTTCGGTTTCCCCCTTCTTTTTTTATATTTGCATATTAATTCAAATTCAACTGATTTATGAACCCTTTGTTTTACGCTGTTCCCGCCGCTTCGATTCTGGCACTGCTCTTCGCAGCTATCTTCTACCGCCAGATGAAGAAGGAGGACGAGGGAACTCCGACGATGCGCCAGATTGCGCAGTATGTGCGTGAGGGAGCTATGGCATACCTCAAGCAGCAGTACAAGGTTGTCATTATCGTGTTCATTGTCCTTGCGGTATTCTTCGCAATACTCGCATACGGCTTCGGGGTGCAGAATCCCTGGGTGCCCTTCGCATTCCTGACCGGAGGTTTCTTCAGCGGACTTGCCGGCTTCATCGGAATGAAGACCGCCACCTTCGCATCCGGCCGTACCGCCAATGCAGCCCGCCGCTCGCTCAACTCTGGCCTCAAGGTGGCGTTCCGTTCGGGCGCCGTCATGGGTCTTACCGTGGTTGGTCTCGGCCTGCTCGACATTGCTCTGTGGTACGTCCTCCTCAATGCCTTCGTGGTTGAGGCAAGCGATGCCCAGAAGCTCGTGGTCATCACCACCACCATGCTTACCTTCGGAATGGGTGCTTCCACCCAGGCCCTCTTCGCCCGTGTCGGCGGAGGTATCTATACTAAGGCAGCAGACGTGGGCGCCGACCTGGTAGGAAAGGTTGAGACCGACCTCCCCGAGGACGATCCCCGCAATCCCGCTACCATCGCCGACAACGTAGGCGACAACGTAGGTGACGTGGCCGGTATGGGCGCAGACCTCTATGAGAGCTACTGCGGTTCCATCCTGTCGACCATGGCCCTCGGTGCTTCCGCATTCTATGCCGTCGGTCCCGAGATGCAGACAAAGGCTATCCTCGCCCCCATGCTCATCGCCGCAATTGGCGTTCTGCTGTCGGTGCTCAGTATCTTCACCGTGCGCACAAAGGAAGGCGCCGGAATGGCGGAGCTCCTCAAGAGCATGAGCGTAGGTACCAACCTCGCAGCCATCCTCAGCGGTGTGGCAACGTTCGGAGTGCTCTACCTCCTCGGCTTCGAGAACTGGTGGCAGCTCAGCTTCTCGGTGGTGGCAGGCCTGCTCGCAGGCGTCATCATCGGCAAGGCTACCGAATACTACACTTCCCACTCCTACAAGCCTACGCAGAAGCTTGCAGAGGCATCGCAGACCGGTCCCGCAACCGTGATCATCAACGGTGTCGGCCTGGGTATGATCTCCACCGCCATCCCTGTTCTTGCGATCGCGGTAGCCATCATCCTTGCATACCTCTTTGCAATTAACTTCGATATAGCCAACATGCTCACCGCAGCCAGCCTCTCCAAGGGTCTGTACGGTGTTGCCATCGCGGCTGTCGGAATGCTTTCGACTCTCGGTATCACCCTTGCTACCGATGCATACGGTCCCATCGCGGATAACGCCGGTGGTAACGCCCAGATGAGCGAACTCGATCCTGAGGTGCGTGAGCGCACCGACGTGCTCGACGCTCTCGGAAACACCACTGCAGCTACCGGAAAGGGCTTCGCAATCGGTTCCGCGGCTCTCACCGCACTCGCACTGCTTGCCTCCTACATCGAGGAGATCAAGATAGCTCTCGAGCGTGGCGGCGAGTTCGTGAACGGTGTTGCCGGACAGGTGCGTGCCGCAGAGGCCAGCATCCTCGATATCCTCAACAACTACAATGTATCGCTGATGAATCCTGCAGTCCTTGCAGGTGTGTTCATCGGAGCCATGATGGCATTCCTCTTCTGCGGTCTTACCATGAATGCAGTGGGCCGTGCCGCAGGTAAGATGGTCATCGAGGTTCGTCGTCAGTTCCGTGAGATCAAGGGTATCCTCACCGGTGAGGGCACTCCCGACTACAAGCGTTGCGTGGAAATCTCCACCAAGGCCGCCCAGCACGAAATGCTGGTTCCCGCCTTCATCGCTATACTCGTTCCGGTGCTTACCGGTATAGTTCTCGGCGTTGCCGGCGTGATGGGTCTGCTTATCGGAGGTCTTGGAGCCGGATTCGTACTTGCGGTGTTCATGTCCAACTCCGGCGGAGCATGGGACAACGCCAAGAAGTACGTTGAGGAAGGCCACTTCGGAGGCAAGAACTCCGACTGCCACCATGCAACAGTGGTGGGCGATACCGTGGGCGATCCTTTCAAGGATACCTCGGGACCTTCGCTCAACATCCTCATCAAACTGATGAGCATGGTCTCCATCGTGATGGCCGGCCTTACCGTAGGCTTCCATCTCCTTTAAACCTTAAATCAAACGACTATGCGCCATTTTACCCTGCCCGAAGAAGGCGGTCTTGTGAAGGAAAACCTTCCCGCGGACATTCTCCACGGTTACGACAAGATTTTTACGGAAGTATATGCCGACTCCACGGAGGGCAGCCGGGTCCTGGCCAGACAGGTAGTCGATGCGATAAAGGATTTCGAAATCAAGAATCCGGGGTGTATTTTTCGGTTGGGTCTTACCACCGGAGCCACCCCGGCTTCGCTGTATAAGGTACTTTGCCGCCTCTACAGGGCCGGCGAGGTGTCCTTCCGCAATGTAGCGGTCTTCTCCATCGACGAATACTACCCCACTGCGCCGGAGGCCAGGCAGAGCCGTAACACGCGCCTGCACGAGGATTTCCTCGACAATGTAGACGTGCTGCCGGAGAATATCCATATCCCCGACGGAAGCATCCCTCACGAAGATGTGTCGGAGTACTGCGCCAGGTTCGACGAACTCTCCAGGGGACTCGACCTCCTGATAATGGGTATAGGCGAACAGGGGCAGGTGGGCTTCAACGAGGCCGGAAGCTCCGAGCAGAGCCGTACCCGTACCGTTCTGCTCAGTTACGAAAGCCGCAAGCGCCAGAGCCGTAACTTTAACGGCGACATGGCGGCTACCCCCAAGGAGGCCGTCACCATGGGCATCAGCACCATGATGAGCGCCAAACAGGTGGTTCTTATGGCCTGGGGCGAAACCAAGGCCGAGGCGGTGCGCAAGGTGGTCGAAGGCGGGATAGACTCTTCCTGCCCGGCTTCCTTCTTCCAGCATCACCCCAACGTCCGCATGATCGTGGACGAGGTGTCCGGCAGCCTGCTCACCCGTGTGGTGGCACCCTGGCTCATTGGTCCCTGCCATTGGACTCCCAAGTTCCGCCGCAAGGCCGTCATCTGGCTCTGCCAGAAGGAACATAAACCCATCCTGAAGCTTACCCACGCGGATTATATAAAGAATTCGCTCGAGGAACTGGTGGAGGTTGAGGGCTCGTACGACCAGGTCAATATCAAGACCTTCAACGACCTTCAGCATACCATCACCGGATGGCCGGGAGGCAAGCCCAACGCCGACGACAGCACCAGGCCGGTAGCCTCGACGCCCTTCCCCAAGAAGGTGCTCATACTGTCGCCGCATCCCGACGACGATGTAATCTCCATGGGAGGTACGTTTATACGCCTGGTCCATCAGGGACACGACGTGCATGTGGCCTACCAGACGTCCGGCGACGTCGCCGTGCACGACGACGTGGTGCTCCAGCACATGGATGCCGCCAGTCAGCTCGGCTTCGGCGACCGTACGGAAGAGGTGCGCGCAATTATCGCATCCAAGCGCCCCGGCGAGCCCGAGCCCCGCGAACTGCTGGACATCAAGGCTGCCATTCGCCGCAGCGAGGCCCGCGGAGCGGATCATTCCTTCGGCATGAAGGACGACCATATCCACTTCCTTAACCTGCCTTTCTACGAGAGCGGCGGAGTGTCCAAGCTCCCTTGCAGCCAGGTTGACGTGGATATTCTCAAGGCCCTCATGAACGAAATCAAGCCGGATCAGATTTACATGGCCGGCGACCTGGCCGATCCCCACGGAACCCACAGGGTATGCACCGAGGCTGCGCTCGAAGCGTTCGAGCAGCTGCGCGAGGAAGGCGCCTCATGGACGGAATCCTGCCACATCTGGCTCTATCGCGGAGCATGGATGGAGTGGGAGCTCGCCCGCGTGGATATGGCGGTTCCCCTCAGCCCGGACGAGTTGATAGAGAAGCGCCACGCCATTTACCGCCATCTTTCCCAGAAGGATATAGTTCCCTTCCCAGGAGAGGATCCCCGCGAGTTCTGGCAGCGCGCCGAAGACCGTACCCAGGCCACGGCGAAGGCCTATGACGAACTGGGTATGGCCGAGTATCAGGCAATAGAAGTCTTTGTAAAACTGCGTTAAATACCAGCAATATGAAAGTTATTATCCGCGACAACGGAAAGGAAGCCTCCCTCTGGGTGGCCCATCGCATCGCCGACGCCATCAACGCCAAGGCGAAAGTGTCCGACAAGCCCTTCGTAATCGGTTTCTGTACCGGTTCCACGCCCCTTGATACCTATGCCGAACTTATCCGCATGGTCAAGGCCGGCGAGGTCTCTTTCAAGAACGTCATCTCGTTCAATATGGACGAATATGTGGGAATTCCCGTGGATCATCCCGAGAGCTACCACTCCTTCATGTATCACAACCTCTTCGATCATATCGACGAGCCTAAGGAGAATATTCACATCCTTGACGGAAACGCCCCCGACCTCGCGGCCGAGTGCGAGTCGTACGAAAGGAAGATTGTGGAGGCCGGCGGATTCGACCTCTTCTTCGGAGGCATAGGCGAAGACGGGCATATCGCCTTCAACGAGCCCTTCTCGTCGCTTCAGAGCCGCACGAGGGTAGTTACCCTTACCGAGGATACCCTGAGGGTTAATTCCCGCTTCTTCGGGAACGATATGAATAAGGTTCCCAAGCAGGCCATGAGCGTTGGTGTTGCAACCGTGCTCAGCGCAAAGGAAGTGGTTATCCTCGCCCTCGGACCCAAGAAGGCACGTGCCATCAAGGAGAGCATCGAGGGACCCATGAGCCACATGGTGACTGTTTCCGCCCTGCAGAACCATCCCGACGGCATCATCGTTCTGGACGATGACGCTGCCGGCGAACTGAAGGTTAACAGTTATCGCTACTTCAAGGCTGTAGAAGCAGCTGAGGCCCGATAGGTCTTACTACTACACGGCCCACCTTTACAGGAAGGACGAAGCGGACCAGTCCGCCTTCGGCCTTCTTGTCTTTTTGTATGGCGGGCAAAAGATCCTTTACGGGGCAGGGAAGATCCGTGGGTAGTCCGCAGGCTTCAATGTCTGATTTAAGCCTGTCTGCGAGGCCCTTTTCGGCTATTCCGAGGCTTTCCGAAAGCTTCGCGGCCTGCACGATGCCGATGGCCACGGCTTCGCCATGGGAGAAGGGGGCGCTGCAGGGCTTTTTCTGAACGCTCTGCCACCATTCGATGGCGTGAGCCCAGGTGTGACCCAGGTTTAGTTTACGGCGGGGACCCTTTTCGAATTCGTCCTTTTCCACTATGCCCTGCTTGATGCCTGCGGCAAGTTGTACGAGTTCGGACAGTTCCTGTAGGTTAGCATCCTTGGCTACCTCGGGCCATCCGGCGGACGAAACCAGCTTTACCGTGCGCTCGTAAGCGTGGGAAAGGTTGCTGATGATAAAGGTCTTCAGCATCTCCGCGAGGCCGCTGCGGAACTCCTTTTCCGGAAGGGTCTGCAAGACCTCAGGGAAGATTGCCGTGAATTCAGGCTGGCGTATGACTCCCAGGATGTTCTTGTATCCGTCCAGATTGGCTCCGGTCTTGCCACCTATGCCCGCATCCACCTGCGAAAGCAGGGTGGTGGGGATGTTGGCGTAACGTATTCCGCGCTTGTAAATGCATGCGGCGAAGCCGGCGAGGTCGGTGGTGACTCCTCCGCCAACCGCGAGCAGTAGGGCATCCCTGTCGGCCCCCTGTTCGAGCAGCCAGCGGCAGATATCCAGGACGGTGTCCATGCTTTTGTGTGTCTCGTCGGCTGTGATGGCGAACATCGGAGTTTCCCCACCGGCCAACTGCCCGGCGAAGCCCTCCACATTGCGGTCGCACACGACGAATACGCGCTTGTAGCGCCTGAGTTCCTGCTTAAAGCTCATATCGTCTGCAAGATACTCATTTTTGTTTGATAATGACGGAATTTTCGTACCTTTGCAATCCCCAAACGCGAGCCATTGGGCCCTCATCGCCCGGCTTCCGTCCCCTGCCCGGATGGCGGAATTGGTAGACGCGCTGGACTCAAAATCCAGTGTCCCTTAAAGACGTGCGGGTTCGATTCCCGCTCTGGGCACGAAAAAGACCTTGTAAGTTGCTGATTTTCAAGCACATTACAAGGTCTTCCTTTTTGAATCACTCAATTTTGGTCACCATTTTGAAACGTTGATTA
>CAMHTE010000048.1 GCA_946187975.1 uncultured Bacteroidales bacterium
TTCTGTGACCCGTTCGGGGCTCGAACCCGAGACCCCAACATTAAAAGTGTTGTGCTCTACCAACTGAGCTAACGAGTCTCCGATTTGGGATTGCAAAGGTATAACTTTAACTGCAATTCTCCAAAATTAATTTCACTTTTTTTTGAGGCTCCTCTGGTATTCGTCCTGAGCGTCTTTTATCTCCTGGGGGATGGTGCGTCCGGTGACCTTCTCGATGGAGGCGAAACTGCCCAGATCGTCCCACGGCCAGTCGGCGGGAATGCAGTAGACATTGGCCGATTTTTCCAGCACGGCGTAGTCGATGGAGATCTTCTCGCAGGTGGGGAAAAGGCGCTCAGTTTCGGCCGCTTCGGCAGGGGTTCCGAACGACTTTGCCAGGGTGTCGAAGATAGCCGTTATCCCGGGGGCGAAAGCACGGAGCTCAGCCTCGATCGTGGCGGCGTTCCAGACAAAAATTCCGGCGTTCCAGTAGTATCCGCCCTCTGCAAGATAACGCTCCGCGGTCTCACGGTCCGGCTTTTCGCGGAAGGAGTCAACTTTGTGGATTTCGTCGGCCTTAATTGGCGATTTTTCTTCGTCCCGGGACGAAATTCGTATGTATCCGTACCCCGTATGAGGCACTGTGGGCTTAATTCCCACGCAAACTATCGAAGGCGTGCGAGTTGCTGTAAAATCGAGAGCTTTGCGCAACGTAACTGCGTATAAATCAGCGCGTGAAACATAAGCGTCAGATGGTGTAACAATTATGTTACTTTCTGGGTTTTCGGCCTTGATTTTCCAGCAAGCGTATGCAATGCAGGGTGCAGTATTGCGCGGAGCCGGTTCTGCGAGTATCTGGGCCTCAGGAATCTCCGGAATCTGCTCGCGGACCCAGTGAACATAGTCGGCTGAGGTCACAACCCAGAACTTTGCGGCCGGATCGACGGCCAGGAAACGCTCGTAAGTCAGACGTATGAGCGACTTCCCCACCCCGAGCAGATCGAGGAACTGTTTGGGCTTTTCGGCGGTGCTCAAAGGGTAGAGTCTGGTGCCCTGTCCCCCGGCCATTATTACTATATGATTGGTCATAGCTCTTCGGCTTCCCTGATCCAAAGTGAGGACTGTGCATCGGAGGGCATACGCCAGTCTCCGCGGGGCGAGAGCGACACGCTTCCGACCTTAGGTCCGTCGGGCAGGCAGCTGCGTTTGAACTGCTGCGAGAAGAAGCGTTTATAGAAGACCTTAAGCCACTTGACCAGTACTGACTCCTTGTACTTCCCTGCAAAGGTCTTACGGGCCAGGAAAAGCACCTTGGCGGGCGCAAAGCCCCAGCGCATGATATTATAAAGGAAGAAGTCGTGCAGTTCGTAAGGGCCGACCAGGTCTTCGGTTACCTGCTGTATGGAACCGTCGGCACCCGCAGGCAGGAGCTCGGGCGATATTGGAGTATCGATAATATCCTTGAGAACCTCGGCCACTCCCTCGAAGCCCTTGGATGCGGCCGCATGGGCAACCAGGGTACGGACAAGCGTCTTGGGAACCGATGCGTTGACTCCGTACATGGACATGTGGTCGCCGTTGTAGGTGCACCAGCCGAGGGCGAGCTCCGAAAGGTCGCCGGTGCCAATCACAATGCCACCTTCCTGGCCAGCAACGTCCATCAGGATCTGCGTACGCTCGCGCGCCTGGGCGTTCTCGTACGTAGCGTCGTGGTTGTCGAGGCTGTGGGCTATGTCGTTAAGATGCTGTGTTACAGCGGGTACTATTGATATCTCGCGGCGGGTGATTCCGAGTTTTTTCATCAGGATGTCGGCGTTGCCCTTGGTGCGGGCGCTTGTGCCGAAGCCGGGCATGGTGATGCCGATGATGCGGCTTCGGTCCCAGCCGAGCTTATCGAAGGCAAGGGCCGTAACAAGAAGGGCGAGGGTGGAATCGAGCCCTCCGGAGATGCCGACGACCGCTGTCTTGGAGCCTATATGCTCGAGACGGTTGCAGAGGCCGAGTACCTGGATGGAGAGAATCTCCGCGCAGCGCTCCTTGAGTTCGGGTCCTTCGGGTACGAAGGGATGTGCGTCTATGTTACGGAGGAGGGATGCCTCGAAATCAGTGGCCAGAGGAGCCCCCGCTTCGACGGTGGAGAAGCCCTTGCCGCAGTTTAAGCTGTCCTTGAAGTTGGTATTTTTAGAACGCACAGTATCAAGACGTTCCAAATCTACATCCGCACAGATGATTGAGGACTCGCGATTGAAGCGGGCGGCCTCGGCGAGCAGCACTCCGTTCTCGTAAATGAGCGAAGAACCGGCCCAGACGAGGTCCTGGGTGGACTCCCCATAGCCGCAACTGGCGTAGATATACGCAGCATTCAGGCGAGCCGAAGTATTGGAAACCAGCGATTTACGATAATTATGCTTACATAGAGCTTCATTTGAAGCGGAGAGGTTCAGGATAAGGTTTGCACCGGCCAGGGCGGCAAAGGTGCAGGGCGGAAGGGGTACCCAGAGGTCCTGGCATATCTCAACTCCGATGACCGCCTTGCCCATATGGAAGAGCTGACGGGCGCAGAGCCTGGTCTTCTGTCCGGCATACTCTATCTCGGCATCGACCGAGGCCCCGGACTCGAACCAGCGCGCCTCGTAGAACTCGGCGGCGTTGGGCAGATAGATCTTCGGCACCAGACCGAGGAGCTTTCCTCCCTTGAGGATGGCCGCGCAGTTGTACAGCCTTCCGGCATGAAGGACAGGAGTACCGACGGCTACGAGCAGGCCGAGGTCCGCCGTGCGCTCCGCGACCGTGCGGACCGCCTGCCCGGCGCAGCAAAGCAGCGCCCGCTGCGCGAACAAGTCCGCGCAGCCGTAGCCGGTGGTACACAGCTCCGGAAACACCGCGACGGAAACCCCCTCGGAGGCAAGCTGCCTGCACATCCTCACAATCTCTTCAGCGTTACCTGCCGGGTCGGCCAGCTTCACCCTGGGGCTCGCCGCCGCAACCCTCATGTAACCATAATCGTTATATGCCATAATCCTTTGATTTTCTTATCTTGAACTGCAAATATACTCACATTTTTCGTAAATTTGCATCAACATGAATCCCGACGCCCCCATAGTAACCCTGCAGTTTACCGTACGCAGCTACGAATGCGACATGAACTCCCGCATCAAGGCCGCGTGCATCCAGAACTACCTCCAGGAAGCGGGCTACTTCGGCTCAGACTACTGCGGCTGCAGCTACGACACCCTCCGCGCACGCGGCCTCTTCTGGGCTCTCAACCGCATCCATTTCACGATTTACGACATTCCCCTCTGGGGCGACGACCTCATACTACACACCTGGTCCCGCGGACAGACCGGCCCCCTGTGGCACCGTAACTTCAGGATGGTCCGCCGCAATGCGCCCGACACTCCCGTGCTTCTGGGCACTTCCGCATGGACGCTGCTGGACCTTAACACCCGCAGCATCTTCCGCGGCGAGACCGGCTTCGACGAGAGCCGCCATTACGCAGAGGACACACTCCCCCTCTGTACCAAAATCATAGTTCCCAAAGAACTTGAGCAGCAGCCCGGAGGAGAGCACGCCGTGGTCTGGTCCGACCTCGACACCAACGCCCACGCAAACAACTGCATCTATACGCAGTGGGCCCTGGACGTCCTTCCGCAGGACTATGTGCGCACCCATGTGCTGCGCGACGTACAGGTCTGCTATTACCACGAGATACACTCTGGCGAGACGGTCCGCTTCGGCATAGCCCGAGACGGGGACAAATGGTACGTCACCGGCAATGTCGGCGACGTCCAATGTTATGTGGAAAGGCTTGAGTTCGACTAGTCTTCCAGCGCCTCGGCAAGCACCGAAACAGGATTCAGCACGGGCAGGCCGGTTCCGGCCTCTATCTGCCATTTACAGGTCTCACAATCGGTAAGAACCGTATTCACCCCCGCATCAAGTATGCTCGCGAACAGCTTGGAACCTATGTTCTGCGAGTGCACGTAGTTCTCCTTCTTGAAACCGAAGGTACCGGCTATGCCGCAGCAGTTCTGGTCCAGGACCGTGAGTTCCATTCCCGGAATCATACGCAAGAGCTCAATTGAATAGTATTCCCAACCGAGTTTCTGCATGTGACAGGCGGTATGGTAGGCGGCCTTCATGCTGAAGTCCTTGCGGAAGCGCAGCTTCACCTCTCCCGAGGCAATCTTGCCGTAGAGCCATTTGGTGAGCAGCATCAGCGAAGGACGTACGTCGTCGTTGGGCAGTCCGAGCACGTGAGGATATTCGTCGCGCATGGTGAAGGTGCAGGTCGAGGATGAGGTAAGAACGGGCTCCCCTGCCGCTATGGCCTTGCGCATCGAGGCAAGGTTAAGTTCTCCCTGCTTGCGGGCTTTTCCTGCGAAACCGTTGCTCATCAGGGCAACTCCGCAGCACTTCTCCTTCTCCAGCAGGTGCACTCCGTAACCGGCGGCATTCACCACCTTCACGAAGTCCTTACCCAACTGGGGATAGTTGTAATTGACATAGCAACCATGGAAGTAGGTGACGAACTTATCGAAAGCACTCTGATCCTGGCGGCGGAACCACGAGGTAAACTTCTGCCCGGAATATGCCGGGAAGGTCCTGTGGCTGTCAACGCCCAGAACTCCGTCCAGAACGGCCTTTACGGGCTTGGTTCCCAGCACTCCGTTAACCACGGGCGCGAAGGGCGACGAAAGGCTGCCTACAAGGTCGGTCGAGGCCAGGGTCCAGTCCCTGAGTCCGAGGAGGCCTTTGCGCTTGGCCTGCGAGCCGTATTTAATGCGTGCAAGCTGTATCATGTCGCCTATCTCCACTCCGGAGGGGCAGGCAACCTCGCAGCGCTTGCAGTTCAGGCAGTATTTGAGTGCGTAATCGTAATATGCAGGGTCCTTGAGACGGTAGCGTTCGCCGTCGGGGCCGGCTTTCTTGGGGCCGGGATACTCGGGATTGACCTCCATCATGGGGCATACCAGCGTGCACAGGTTGCACTTCAGGCAGCGTTCGAGATTGGCTTCACTGATATTATTTTCCTGCATAACGGCTGATCAGTTTATTGATGTCCAACGCTTTGCTGTCTGCGGCCAGCACCTCGCCGGTACCGTAGAGGTTCTCAGCGGGCTTGCCTCCGAAGAGCACCCGTCCTTCCTTATCGGTAAGTACGCCGAATTTCATGAAAGGCTGGGGAGCGAAGAAGTCGGGATCCGACCAGGTCTCACGGCCCGGAGTAAAGTAAACGTCGGCTCCGAATACCGGCTCCCATATCTTTTCCATATCCGAGAGGAGTCCCCTGCTGAAGAACTTGCCCGTTGCAAGCACGAAGAAGTCTGCTTCAAGGGGCATATCAGCCAGATTGCGGGTAACTACCGATTTGAGTTTGAGTCCGTCCCAGTTTCCGGAAACTGCGCTGTCGCCGCGAAGGACCGTCGCTCCCTTTGCAGAGAGCTCAGCAAGACGTGCATAAGGCGGATTCTGCTGGGTGGCGATGGACGCCGGAGCGCTTCCGGCAACCCCGAGGGAAAGGCCCTCGGAAACCACACAGACCTTGAGACCCGCTTCCACAAGCGCGAGGGCTGCGGCACTGCCGGAGTTCCCTCCTCCTATAACTACTGCATCGAATCTCATAGCGAATGGACTTTATGCATATATTCTCCCTCGCGGAGCGTATCTCCCCACAATACCGGGGTCATACCCTTCCACCGCTCCTGGAGGTATTCTTTCACAAAGGTATCGGCAAGAGAAGGGTCGCCCAGCTCTCCCGCCAGCGCAACCGCAACCTTGCGTATGCAGAAAGACCCCTGGCAGGTACCCATCCCTATGCGGGTATGGCGCCTGAGGTCCGAAATGTTGCGTACTCCGAAATGCTGTACGGCATAACGTATCTCCGCACGGGTAACCTGCTCGCATTCGCAGAGCACCTCGCGTCCTTGGCTGAAGTCCATCTTGGAAACCTCTCCCCCGTGGCGGCCTATTGCAGCCCTCTGTTCGACGGGATCCTCGAAGCGGGCCTTCCTTCCGTCGGAACCCGGCAGAGGCTTTTCCGCAGTCTCGCAGCGACGGTTCACACCGAACTTACGGCAGAGAAGGTCGGCGGTCATCTCCGCCATGAGGCGGGCTGTGGTAAGCTTACCGCCGGTAATTGTAATAAGACCGGGCAGGCCGTCCCTCTCCTCATGGTCGAGCAGGACAATTCCGCGGCTCACGCTGCGCCCATCCCCGCTGTTGTCGGCCACCACCAGCGGACGCACACCCGCATATGCGCGGATGATGCGCGTAGTGGCAAGCGACGGCACCAGCTGGACTCCTTCGCGAAGCAGGAGTTCGACCTCTTCGGGAGTGGCGTGCATGTCGTCGCAGGTCTCGAGGGGGACCTTGTCGGAAGTGGTACCAAGCACGCTGACTACGTCGCCGGGAACCAGGATATCCGCATTGGCGGGCTTGCGGCAACGGTTGATGACCATCCTGGCCACACGGTGGCCGAATATGATGAGGGCGCCCTTACTGGGCATCATCCCTATATGGACCCCGGCCGCTTCCGCAAGGGCTGCAGTCCAAATACCGGCCGCGAGAACCACCTCGCGGGCATATATCTTCTTAGTGGAAACGTCGTTGTGTCCCAGCACCTCCACGCCCTTCACGCGACCTTCTTCCACTATCAGGGAAACAACCTTATGGAACTTGAGCACGTCGGCCCCGTGCCTCTGGGCATCCAGCACGTTGGCGTCCGTCAGACGGAAGGGATCCACCGAAGCGTCCGGCACCTTCACCGCGCCTATGATGGAGGGATTGATCGCCGGTTCGAGGCGGAGGGCCTCCTTAGGATCGATTGCCTTGGCATCTATGCCGGCTTCGCGGCACTTGGCGATGAAGTTGGCCTGATAATCGAGGCCGTCCTCTGGAAGCGATATGAACAAGCCCTCGGTGGGCTCCACGCAGTTGGAGGCGATGCGCCTCAGGATACGGTTCTCGCGTATGCATTCCTCCGCTCCCTCGCGGTCGGTAACGGCATAGCGTCCGCCGCTGTGCAGAAGCCCGTGGTTGCGCCCGGATGCACCGTCGCAGAGGTCTCCGCGCTCGACGAGCAGGGTCTTGAACCCCCTCATGGCGCAATCCCTGGCCGTAGCCGCACCCGTGATGCCGCCGCCCACAATTATGACGTCGTATTCCATACTATTAGTTTTAGTATCCCGAACCACTCCCATGGAACGGTCAAACTCTCTTTATTCTGACTGTGGAAAGCAGCAGCAGGGCACCTCCTGCCAAATACATCAGTATCCTTATGGTCTTTCCCCAATCGATGTTGCCGTAGATACAGAGGAAGTCGCTCTTGATAGAGAAACTCTTTTTTGAATTGTTGGACGAAGGGCCGCCGGAGCCCTCAGGGGCCATATCATCGCCCATAGGCATGGGGACGAACTCGTCCTCGCCTATCTGAACTTCGCGCTCGGTAACGTAGTTTCTCCCGGAGGAGAACATCGTCCTTGTAACCATACGGGAAAGCACATGAAGGTTGTTCCCGGTGAGGCAGGTCCACGCGAAAGCAATCAGGATCAGGAACAATCCCAGACTGCTTACACCGGTAGAATTTTTAACCCTCCTCATTTTTTATGGCTGAATCGTGCAAATATATGCAAAAAAACGCTTTTTAGCAATGGGTAGTAAGCAATCTCATGCCTTTTTTGCCGGGAACGATTTTAAGGCCTGTTATAGAAGAAGGCACAAGGACCGTTTCACCCTGGCGCATACGACAAATCGGTAGCGATTTTCCGTCCTCTACGCCATGAAGTTCACCTTCCCCTCCTATGCATATGAGTATCTCGAAGGAATCGAGTCCTGAGAGATCCTGATCGAATTCCTTCTCCAGATCGAGCATGGAAGTGTGGAAATAGCGGCAGTCCACGAGAGGAACGTCCGCGTCCTTTGCAGCCTTGTAGCGGGTACGGTAATCGTCGTACACCTTGTAATCGATGGCGTCCTTGGCAAGATCCGTGTGAAGGGGTCTGGGTTTTCCGTCTAGTCCGAGCCTGCCATAGTCATAGATGCGGTAGGTAAGGTCGGAAGTCTGCTGTATCTCCACTATGAAAGATCCCGCACAAATGGCATGGATTCGCCCCGCAGGCAGGAAGAAAACGTCGCCGGGAGCAATGTCGTGACGTGCCAGCACGTCGGTGATGCTGTCGTCGGCAATATGCGCAGCATAGGATTCGGGATCCAGTTTGGCTGAAAGGCCGCTGTAGAGGTAGGCTCCGGGGTCAGCGCCGAGCACATACCACATCTCGGTCTTGCCCTTTGCATCAGGGCCGTGATGCGCGGCTGCAAAAGCATCGTCGGGATGCACCTGTATGGACAGGTCGCTGGCGGCGTCGATGAACTTTATGAGCAGGGGGAACTCATTCCCGTAGGTTTCGTAAACTTTCCTCCCCACCAGGGCGGCACCGAATTCCTTAACCAGCGAATTGACCGTACGGCCGGCAAAGCGGCCTTCCTTGACTGCGGTCTCGTGCTCGCGGTAACCGGATATCTCCCAACTCTCACCTATACTCGGAACATCCGTGCTGATACCCTTGTAACGGGCTATCTTGTCGCCTCCCCATACCATCGTACGAAGAAAGGGCTCGAATTTCAATATTTCCATCAGAGATTGTGAATAACTTTTCAAATATAACAACAATTCGTGTGATAATTATCGTTAAATTTGTAAAAATTTAAACCATTCCTATGCAAAACAAATTACAGGAACTGACGGACAAGCTCTACCTCGAAGGACTTTCGAAGGGCAAGGCCGAAGGAGAGAAGTTGCTGGAAGATGCCCGCAAGCAGGCCGAGGCCATAGTGGCCAAGGCGAAGGAAGAGGCCGCCGCCATTACCGAAGCCGCCGAAAAGGCAGCCGCCGATCTTGGCGCAAAGGTGAAATCCGACCTTAAAATGGCATCCGCACAGTGCCTCCAGGCCACCCGAAAGGACATAGAGAACGTAATCGTAGCCGGGATGGAAGCCCCCAAGGTTTCCTCCGCCCTCGCGGACGTAGCGTTCGTCAAGGAGATCATACGTGCCGCAGCCTCCCGCTTCGATGCCCAGGAGGCCTCCGACCTCGAACTGGTCCTTCCCGAGAACCTCAAGGCAGAACTCAAGCCCTGGGTGGAGAATGAACTCTCCGCCGCCCTCAAGGCCGGTGTGCGCGCCTCCTTCAGCAAGAACGTCGGCTCCGGCTTCACTATCGGCCCCGCGGACAAAGGCTGGTTCGTCAGCTTTACCGGCGAGACCTTCGACGCCCTGATAGCGGAATACCTACGTCCGGTTACGCGCAAACTTCTCTTCGGTGAATAATTACGAGTACATAATCGCCAGCCTCCCCCTGCTGGAAGGGGATGACGCCAGGGCATTCGACGCCGACGCCATCCTCTCCGAGATACGTTCCCAGCTGGGCAGGAGCGACGACGACCTCGTGGAACTCCTGCTGGGATCCTTCGGTCCCGAAGGCGATCCGGCCGGCTTCTGCATAAAGGCCCTCGGCGGACGCAACCGCTTCCTGAGGGAGTATGCCAAGCTGGAACTGGGGCTCCGCAACGCAAAGGCAGCCTATGTAAACGCCAGGCTCGGCCGTCCCGAAGGCACCGACGTGCTCACCCTTTCGGAGGATGAGGAGAACCCCTCCTTCGAGGATGCCGGCGACCTGGACGCCATCTTCGCCCAGACGGATATACTCGCCCGTGAAAAGGCCCTGGACGACTTCGTATGGAAGGCAGTCGACCGCATTACGGTACTGGACGTGTTCGACATCGACCTCATCCTGGCCTTCATAGTCAAGCTCAAGACGGCTGCACGCTGGCAATCCCTGGACGAGGAAGCCGGACGGGAACTCTTCCACAGGCTTGTAAAGGAAATAAAAGAAAACAAGGATAAACAATGAATAAACCCACAACAGGCAAGGTAACAGGCATAGTTTCCAACCTCGTGACCGTTCAGGTGGACGGCCCCGTGGCGGAGAACGAGCTTTGCCACATCAGGCTCAAGGGCACCGACCTCCTGGCTGAAGTCATCAAGGTCAACGGCGACAAGGCTTCGGTGCAGGTATTCGAGAGCACCCGCGGCCTCAGGGGCGGCGACGACGTCGTCTTCCTGGGCAGGATGCTCGAGGCCACCCTTGGCCCCGGTCTTCTTTCGGGCGTATATGACGGCCTCCAGAACGACCTTACGACCATGTCGGACGTCTTCCTCAAGAGGGGCGAATATACCGACCCCCTCGACCACAGCAAGCTCTGGGACTTCGAGCCCATCGCCCATCCCGGCGACAAGGTAGCTGCCGCCGACTGGCTGGGAGAGGTCAAGGAAGGCTGGCTCCCCCACAAGATTATGGTGCCTTTCTCCTTCAAAGGCGATTATACCGTTAAGGAGATAACCCCAGCAGGTCAGTACAATATCGATAAGACCATAGCCATACTGACCGACTCCAAGGGAGAGGATGTCAAGGTTACAATGACCCAGAAATGGCCCGTGAAGGTTGCCATACGCAGCTATCGCGAGAAGCCGCGTCCGCAGAAGATAATGGAAACGGGCTTGCGCGTGATAGACTCCTTCAATCCCATCGCCGAAGGCGGTACCGGATTCATTCCCGGGCCTTTCGGATGCGGCAAGACCGTGCTCCAGCACGCAATAGCAAAGCAGGGAGAGGCCGACGTCATAGTGATGGCGGCATGCGGAGAGCGCGCCAACGAGGTGGTGGAGATATTCACCGAGTTCCCCGAGCTCATCGACCCCCATACCGGGCGTCACCTTATGGAGCGCACCACCATCATCTGCAACACTTCCAACATGCCCGTCGCGGCCCGCGAAGCTTCCGTCTATACGGCTATGACCATATGCGAGTATTACCGCGCGATGGGACTGCGCTGCCTGCTGCTGGCCGACTCCACTTCCCGCTGGGCACAGGCCCTACGCGAGATGAGCAACCGCATGGAGGAACTTCCCGGCGCCGACGCCTTCCCCGTGGACCTCTCGGCCATCATATCCAACTTCTACGCCCGTGCGGGCATGGTTATTCTCAATAACGGACAGACCGGAGCAGTCACCTTCATAGGCACCGTATCCCCTGCCGGAGGAAACCTCAAGGAACCCGTTACGGAGTCCACCAAGAAGGCGGCCCGCTGCTTCTACGCACTCGAACAGAACCGTGCGGACCAGAAGCGCTATCCCGCCGTCAACCCTATCGATTCCTATTCCAAATACCTGGAATACCCCGAGATCGTGGAATACCTCGACGAAAAGATCGAGAAGGGCTGGGTCGATAAGGTGATAGAGGCCAAGACCCTGGTGCGCCGCGGCCGCGAAATGGCCGACCAGATCAACATCCTGGGCGACGACGGCGTGCCTATGAGCTACCACGAGACCTTCTGGAAGAGCGAGCTTATCGACTTCGCCTTCCTGCAGCAGGACGCTTTCGACGCGGTGGACAGCCTCTGCCCGCTGGAGCGCCAGAGATACATGCTCGACCTAATCCTCGATATCTGCTCACGCAAGTTCGAATTCGACGGCTACGAGCAGTGCCGGGAGTGGTTCAAGCAGCTCATCAACCTCCTCAAGCAGATGAATTACAACGAGTTCAAGGGAGAGGAGTTCAATAAGTACGAGGCCAGGGTGAAGGAAGCCCTTGCGGACCGCTCAAAATGATACGACCATGAAAGTATTTCAGAAGATATACACGCAACTGGAGGCCATTACCAAGGCGACTGTGTCGCTGCACGCGGCGGGAGTCAGCAATGACGAACTCGCTACGGTGGAAGGCCGTCTCGCCCAGGTGGTAAAGACCAAGGGCGACCTCGTGACTCTGCAGGTGTTCGCTGGTACGGAAGGCATACCCACCAACGCGGAAGTATGCTTCCACGGGGCTCCTCCCACCCTCAAGGTCAGCGAACAGCTTTCCGGACGCTTCTTCAACGCCTACGGCACTCCCATCGACGGAGGTCCTGAGGTGGAGGGCGAGGAACGCGAGGTGGGCGGCCCTTCGGTCAACCCCTACAAGAGGCGCCAGCCCTCGGAACTCATCCCCACGGGCATTGCCGGAATCGACCTTAACAATACCCTGGTTTCCGGGCAGAAGATTCCTTTCTTCGCCGATCCCGACCAGCCTTATAACCAGGTGATGGCCGACGTAGCGCTCCGCGCGGATGTCGATAAGATCATCCTGGGAGGCATGGGACTCAGCAACGACGACTATCTCTTCTTCCGCCATGCATTCGAAAGCGCCGGCGCCCTCGACAAGATAGTCTCCTTCGTGAATACCACCGAGGAACCGCCTGTGGAACGCCTTCTGATCCCCGATATGGCACTTGCCGCTGCGGAATACTTCGCAGTGGATAAGAACGAGAAGGTGCTGGTGCTGCTCACCGACATGACGCTCTACGCCGATGCGCTGTCGATAGTGTCCAACCGCATGGACCAGATTCCTTCAAAGGATTCCATGCCCGGCTCGCTCTATTCCGACCTCGCAAAGATTTACGAAAAGGCCGTGCAGCTGCCTTCCGGCGGATCCATAACCATCATCGCAGTTACTACGCTGAACGACGGCGACATCACCCACGCCATTCCGGACAACACCGGATATATAACCGAGGGACAGCTCTTCCTCCGCGCCGATTCCGATACGGGAAAGGTCATAGTGGACCCGTTCCGCTCCCTGAGCCGACTCAAACAGCTCGTGCAGGGCAAAAAGACCCGCGAGGACCACAGCCAGGTGATGAACGCGGGGGTGCGCCTTTACGCCGACGCGCAGAACGCAAAGACCAAACTCGAGAACGGTTTCGACCTGAGCGACTACGACCTCCGCTGCCTCAATTATGCAAAGG
>CAMHTE010000049.1 GCA_946187975.1 uncultured Bacteroidales bacterium
ACCCTCGACCTCCGGCGTGACAGGCCGGCATTCTAACCAGCTGAACTACCGCACCGGGTGCTGGTTGCGCCGAAACGCGGATGCAAAGATAGAGATATTTTTATTACCTGCAAACTTTTATCGGGGATTTTTCTGTAAATTTGTGAAAATATGGACGGGGCAATCACTATTAAAGGAGCCCGGGTCAATAATCTGAAAAACATTGATCTGGAGATACCACGAGGCAAATTCGTGGTTGTCACCGGCATATCCGGAAGCGGCAAGAGTTCGCTGGCTTTCGATACCCTTTACGCAGAGGGCCAGAGACGATTCGCTGAAAGCGTCTCGTCGTATGCCAGGCAGTTTCTGGGCCGCATGAGCAAGCCCGATGCCGACCTTATCGAGGGCATACCTCCGGCAATAGCCATAGAGCAGAAGGTCAATGTCAAGAACCCTCGCTCTACCGTTGCCACTACTACGGAAATATTTGATTACCTGCGACTTGTCTTCGCACGCATAGGGCGCACGTACTCGCCCGTATCGGGCCGTGAGGTCCATAAAGACGGACCCGCGGACGTGATGCGCTGGCTGGAGGAGGCCGCTCCTTCGACTCTTTACATTCTGGCCGACCTTCACTGGGATTCCCGGGACGATAAGGTAGAGCTCATGCTCGGCCTCAAGGAAGATGGCTATTCGCGTCTTTTCATTGACGGTGCAGCGCGCAGTATAGACGACGTGCTCCAGCTTGGGGGCGATTATCCTTCCGGAGCATGGCTTCTGGTTGACCGCCTGAAGGTTGGTGGTGCGGACGATTACCGCAGCGACAAAGACCTTCGTACGCGCCTGCTTTCGTCCATTTCGGACGCTTTCTCCCGTGGCGGCGGCGACATTCGTATAGTTGGAATTGGTGCTGAGGAGGCTCCTGTTAGCAAAGATTTCTGCAGCCGCTTCGAACTGGATGGCATTTCGTTCCGCGAGCCGGACGAATATCTCTTCAGCTTTAATTCGCCCCTCGGTGCATGCCCCGAATGCGGCGGCCTCGGTAAAGTGATAGGAATCAGCGAGGATTTGGTAGTACCGGACAAAACTCTGAGCATTTACGACGGTGCTATCGCCTGCTGGCGCGGCGAGAAGATGGGCTGGTTCAAGGACCATCTGGTGCATGTGGCGGATCGTTATGGCATCAGGCCATTCGTTCCATACTGCAACCTGACTGCTAAGGAGAAGGATCTTATCTGGAACGGTCACAGCGTAGAGTGCGACGACGACAGCATAGTCGGCATAAAAGAGTTCTTCGACTGGGTCCATACCCAGAGGTACAAGATACAGTACAAGTTCATGGAGAACCGATTCAGCGGTAGGGCGGTCTGCCCGGCGTGCCGTGGAACCCGCCTACGCAAGGAAGCCCTATATGTAAAGGTTGCAGGTCACGACATGGGCGAGATACTGGATATGACCTCCGAGGAGGCTCTGGACTTCTTCCGCAATCTGGAACTCTCCGAAAGCGAGCGCATGACCGTCAGCGAACCCATCGCGGAGATAATCTCCCGCCTCGAGTGCATTACCGACGTAGGGCTCGGCTATCTTACTCTCAGCCGCACCATGAACACCCTTTCTGGTGGAGAAAGCCAACGTGTGAACCTTGTAACCGCCCTGGGAAGTTCGCTGGTGGGATCGTTGTATATCCTGGACGAGCCGTCTATCGGCTTGCATCCGCGCGATACGGAGCGCCTTATAGCCGTACTCAAGCGCCTTCGGGACCTTGGGAATACCGTGTTAGTCGTCGAGCACGACGAGGAAATAATCCGTGCAGCCGACCTTCTTATAGATATGGGCCCCATGGCCGGGGTATATGGCGGAGAGGTAGTCTTCCGGGGCAGCATAGGGTCCGCCGGGAAAGATAATCTCGAAAAGTCCCTCACACTTCAGTATCTTAACGGCAAGCCACGTTATAAGCGTGCGAAGCGCGGATGGAATTACTCCATAAAGGTCCTCGGCGCCATGGAACACAACCTCAAGGATATCACGGTGGAGTTTCCGCTCAGGACGCTCACGGTGGTTACGGGAGTAAGCGGTTCCGGAAAATCGTCCCTCGTGGGCGACATCCTTTACCCGGCGCTTTACCGCCGATTCAACGATTCCGGCGACCTTCCTGGCACCCACAGGGGCCTCGGCGGCAATCTCGACCGCATCAACCGCGTGGAGTACGTGGACCAGAACCCCATAGGCAGGAGTTCCCGCAGCAATCCGGTAACTTACCTCAGGGTGTACGACGACATACGCAAACTCCTTTCCGACCAGCAATATGCTAAAATGAACGGTTACGGGCCCTCGTTCTTCTCCTTTAACCAGGAGGGCGGCCGCTGCCCGGAGTGCCAGGGAGAGGGGTTTGTGACCATTCCCATGCAGTTCATGTCGGACGTTACCATGGTCTGCGAGGAATGCGGAGGCAAGCGCTTTAAACCGGATATCCTGGAGGTGCGCTACCGTGGGAAGAACGTGGACGACATCCTAAATATGAGTATCGACGAAGCCATGGCTTTCTTCGCTCAGGGGACGGAGGATTCCGCGGCTGCTATTGTTCGGAAACTACAGCCGCTGGTAGATGTGGGGCTTGGATACCTCAAATTGGGCCAGAGCAGCAGTACCCTGTCGGGAGGGGAGAGCCAGCGTATAAAACTGGCGTACTTCCTGTCGCTGAGTTCCGAGAACAAGAAGGCGGAGAAGATTCTTTTCATCTTCGACGAACCCACCACGGGGCTGCATTTCTTCGACGTGGAGAAGCTGCTGCGTTCCTTCGACGCCCTTCTGTCCGCCGGACATTCGCTGGTGGTGGTGGAGCACAATCCCGACGTTATCCGCAGCGCCGACTGGGTGATAGACCTTGGTCCTGACGCCGGAGCAAGGGGAGGCGAAGTGGTATTTGCCGGAACCCCCGAGGAAATGATGGAAAAAAGTGATACCTTTACGGCTAAGTACATTCGATAATGGATGCTGTCATTACATATGTTAACGGGCTCGATCCCGTGTGGCAGGCGGAATACGACAAGTTCGTGGGCGTTCCCCGCGAGGAGAAGCGCTTCCGTGACTGGGGCACGCTGAAATACCTTCTGCGCGGCATAGCCACCTGCATGCCTTTTATCGAAAACGTATTCCTGGTGGTATCGTCCGAAAGCCAGGTGCCTGAATGGGCGGACCGTGCGAATCTGAAGACGGTGCTGCACAAGGACATTATTCCTGCGGATCTTCTTCCCGTGTTTAACAGCTGCACGATAGAGATGTTCCTGCACCGTATCCCCGGCCTCGCCAACGAGTTCATCTACTTCAACGACGACATGTTCCCCCTCGCCCCGTGCGAGAGCACGGACTTCTTCGTGGACGGCAGGGGAGCCATGGGTTTCTCCCTATCTCTCTTTGCCGGGAATATGTACAAAAAACAGTGCAAGGTCTCGTCCGACATGGCGCGCAAGGCGCTGGGACTGGGGCGTTCGCCCTTCTTCGTAAGACCTCAGCATATCTGCTCTCCCATGCTTCGCGATGCCTGCGAGGAGGCTTATGCCGCATTGGAGAAGGAAATCCTTGCAACCGCTTCGCGCACAAGGACTCCGGAGAATCCCAACCAGTACCTGTACCTTGATTATATGTATTATGGCGGAAAGGCCATCAGGCGCAGGATCTCCAACAAGCATCTCTCCCAGGCCGTTTACAGCGGGGAACAGATAGCCGCGTATATAATGCATCCGTCAAGCAGCATGGCATGTATAAATGACGTCACGATGCCCGACGATAAGTTCGAGGCCATGCACGGTGCGATTACAGCGGCCTTTGAAGCCCGTTTCCCGGAAAAATCCCGTTTTGAGCTATGAGTTTCGACATCGACGCGGTCATAACCTGGGTTGACGGTTCCGATCCCGTACACGCACGGAAAATGCGCGAGTTCGGCAAACCGACGGCATTCCTGGACGAGGATATAGCCGGGGCTACACGTTATGCCAGCGTCGGTGAGATTTTCTGGTGCGTGGCGTCGCTGCGTAAGTTCGCGCCTTTTCTCCGTACCATTTTCATAGTAACCGATGGGCAGGACCCCCATATCCCCGAAGGGGGAGTGCCTGTTAAGGTGATAGATCACAAGGAGATATTCCGCGGATACGAAGACAGGCTGCCTGTGTTCAACTCCCTGGCAATCGAGGCTGTTACCTGGCGCATCCCGGGCCTGGCGGAGCATTACATCGAACTCAACGACGACTTCATGCTCTGCGCGCCCGTATCACCTGAGGATTTCTTCTCTCCCGACGGCACCCCCGTGTGCTATGCGTCGTGGTTGAATCTGCCTTTTACGAGATTTACGCGTGCCATTAAATCCAGCGAGCACGGCCACAGGAAGGTTACCTTCAAGGGGATGATGCTGAACGGTGCCCGCCGTGCCGGTGCGTGGTGGCGCTTCCTCAAACTCGACCATACCCCGAGGCCGCTTTTGCGTTCCTTCTACGAGGAATGGTTTACTCATCACCCCGGGCAGTTGGAACACAACATATCCTTCCGTTTCCGCGATGCTTCGCAGTTCCTGTCGCAGGAATTGCAGTATATGCGCCTGTGGAAGGAAGGCCGCCTCGTGCTGAAGCCCGTCAAGGGAAATCTCTTCTATCTTGAGCCCAAGAATAAGGCGGATTATATTCCCCTAAAGCTCGCCAAACTCCGTTCGGGCAACTACCATTTCTGCTGCTTCAATTCGCTCGACAAGGCAAAGCCGGAAGACCGCGCCCTTGTGGAAGCATGGATAAACCAAACCCTCGCGTAGTTATGCAGAAACTGTCCCATTCCCAGATTCAGGCCCGTCTGCTGGACATTCTCAAGGATGTCGACGCCTACTGCAAGGCGGAGGGCATACGGTATTCGCTTGCCTATGGCACCCTGCTGGGGGCCGTGCGCCACAAAGGTTTCATCCCCTGGGACGACGACGTCGACCTGCTTATGCCCCGCCCGGACTTCGAACGTTTCGTTGCCGGTTACGGCCGCGACGGTAAGGGTGCATACCGCTGCCTTTACGGGACGCATACCCCCGAGGCTGATTTCGTAAACTTCTTCGCAAAAGTTCACGATCCTTCCACTGTATCGCACGAGGGAGGGAAGTACTATCGCTTCGGCCTCAATATCGATATCTTTCCCGTCGACGGCAAACCGTCGGATCCTGCTGAACAGGCTGCATGGGAAAAGCACCTGTGCAAGGAAACGCACCGTATGAGGTTGCGCTACAAGCCCTTCTTCTCGGCTCCGCCTCTGGCGGTAATGTCCGCCCACATGCACAGTCATCAGTGGTGGTTCGAGCATTGCGAGGCCCTGCTCAAGAGCATTCCCTTCGAGGGGGCGGAATACTGTGGGGCGGTGTCGGTAGTTTACAACGGCACTGTCGAGGTGTTCCCCCGTTCCATGTTCGAGGAGTATACTCAATTGGAATTCGAAGGGGCGGAATTCCCTGCCTTCGCCGGATGGGACCTGTTCCTGCGGCAGCAATTCGGCGATTACATGCAGCTTCCTCCCGAGGACAAGCGGAGGACCCATAATTTGGAAGTATACAGCCTATGAAGCGATTCACACTTGAAGAAACCCATGCCCTGAGTCTGGAAATCCTGAAGGATATCCACCGTTTCTGCAAGGAAAACGGTATCCGTTACTTTGCCTTCTACGGCACGCTCCTGGGGGCTGTCAGGCACAAGGGGTTCATTCCCTGGGACGACGACATCGACCTCATGATGCCCCGCGAGGACTACGAGCGTTTCCGTGCCATTTACAAATCGGATAAATACCGTTTCATATCGAGGGAAAACAGCGATCAGGTGTACGTCGCCTTCGGCCGTGTGGTGGATATGGCCAGTTCGCGTTGCCTCATTAATCTGCCCTGGCATTCCGACAAGGAGGAGTCCGGAATGTTCGTGGATATCTTTACCCTCGATTCGGTGCCTGACGACATTCAGAGTTACTATAATCTCTACGATATACTCGACGAGATGCGCGACCGCCAGATAAAGGCCCGCAGAAGGCTTGCAAAGCCATATCCGGAACTTGGGCTGAAGGAGCGTCTGAAGATAGTGCGTCGCCGCCTTTTCCATAAGTCCCGCGTTAATCCTGCCGACATAGCGAAACAGATGCAGGATCTTGTGGCGCTTACTGCTCAGATCCCTTCTGTCCACGCCGCCCAGATGACTCTGCCGGTATTCCGTAAAGCTTATTTCCTTAAGTCTGATTTCGAGAAATTGATAGAGGTTCCCTTCGAGGACACTACCATAATGATACCCGCGGAGTACGATAAGTTGCTTACCGCGATTTATGGCGACTATATGACGCCACCCCCGGTCGAGAAGCGCAAACCGGAACTCGACGATTTCGGGGGAATATACTGGAAATCACGCTCTTAGAATGATCGAATAGAGCTCAAGGGCGCTCGGTTCGTCTATCGCGAGGGGATTGTTCTTGAGTCTTACCGGATTTACCGATCCGCTGAGTATCTTAAGTTCGGAAGCCCTGTCGCCGCCTGCGACGGGGTTTTGCATTTCCATCGATGCCATCATCTTGCGGAAGATGGCGATGGCTCCGCGAACGTCGGAAGCACCCATCGCGTGGGCTATTTCGTCAAAGATGCCGTCGAGATATGCGCGTCCCCTGGGGTCGGTGCAGTCTTCGGGATGATTCAGCATCCATTCCCAGATTTCCGGCAGACACACGGCTACGGCGTGCCCATGGGGGAGTTTGTAAAGGGAGGTTATCTTGTAACTCATAGCGTGGGCGGCGGTAGTCTGGGCTAAATTGATAGCCCGTCCTCCATAGTTCGCGGCAAGCATTATCTGAGCTGCTGCATCTGCGTCATTATCAAAGATATATGCCTTCCAATACGCCATTACCAACTCAACGGCCTTACGGGAATATCCCTTGCTCTCTTCGGTGGAATTCACGCTCCACCAGGACTCTATGCCCTGGCAGAGGGCGTCCATCATGGTGCATTTTTTCTGGTAGAGGGGGAGAGTCCTGAGTACCGAGGGCTCCAGCAGGGCGCAGTCGGGCAGGATGCCGTCGTTGGTTACGGTCTGCTTTGCGCCTTGGTAATACATAACGGCGTTGTGGGTGGATTCGCTGCCGGTCCCTGCTGTTGTGGGGATGGCTATGAAGGGAATCTTAGCTCCGTCGATGGGAAGTCTCTGCGAAACTAGGGGAGGAATCAGCGCCTTGTCGCCTTCCTTGGAAAGAACGGCCAGTTTGATGCATTTTGCAACGTCCATTGCACTTCCTCCGCCAACGGCGAGAATGCTGTCGCAGCCTGACGATTCGAAGAGCTTAATGCCTTCGCATACCTGCTCGTAAAGTGGGTTGGGAGTAAAGTCGGAGAACTTTATCTTTCCTCCCGGCAGGGCTTCTATGGCATCCTTTATATTAAGGAAGGGATAGGAAGAGTCCACCACCAGGAAAAGCCTGCTGCACCCGAGTTCTTTAAGGATTCCGGGAAGATTCCCTATACCGTTGATTATCTTTTGCATAGCCTAGTCTTTTAGGAATTCCATAAGGGCTTCCTTGTTTTGTATGGGAGTGGTGGTGGGGCGCCCTAGATCCTTGCGGTTGCCTTTCTTTACCTTGATTTCGACAAATACAGGGCCGGGCATGCCCTTCGCTTTGGCAAGAACCGCGGGGAGTTCTTCGGCCGAAGCGGCGCTGAAGGTACCGGCATATCCGACGGCCTTAGCTATTGCGCAGAGGTCTATGTCAAGACCGACTGTTGGCTGGCCGCCCACGCTGTCGTGTGCTCCATTGTTGAATACCACGTGTATGTAGTTGGCCGGAGCCTTGCTTGCAACTATCGCGAGACCGCCCATCTGCATGATGGCGGCGCCGTCACCGTCGAAGCACCAGACGCGCCTGGAAGGCTTCTCGAGGGCTATTCCGAGCGCAATCTGCGATGCATGACCCATGGATCCTACGGTGAGGAAGTCCCTTTCGTGCCCCTGGCCGAGAGCGGTGCGGTATTCGAACAGTTCGCGGCTGATCATTCCGGTGGTGGAAACTATCACGTCCCCAGCGTCAAGCGCCGATGCAACCGTCCTTATGGCTTCCTCGCGGGAGAGCGTCAGGCCGCTTTCCGTGCCCTTCCGAAGTGTATAGGGCTCGAATGTATCTTTCTCTATAACAAGGGCATAAACCTCCCTGGTGGCCTTCATATGGGCCACTGCGGCTGCAATCTGCCCGGAAGCTACGGCTTCGTCTTTGTCCAGGACCGAGTACTTAATGCCCATGGTATCCAGGAGGCTGCAGGTTATCTTACCCTGTTTAACATGCTGGGGCTCATCGTGCACGCCGGGACGTCCGCGCCAGCCTATCAGGAGCAGCTCGGGGATATTATAAACATCGGGATCCGTGAGCGAGGCAAGGGGATTCACGGCATTGCCTTCGCCGGAATTCTGCATGTAAACGCAGCCGGGCCTTCCGGTCGCAAGGTAATGACCCGCCGCCAGGGCGACGGCCCCACCTTCGTTGGCTGCTATAATGTTGTGCTTTTCGTCCAGATGGTCGGAAATGTATGCACAGATGTTTTTGAGCAGGCTGTCCGGCACTCCGGCGAAGAAATCGATACCTTCGGCGGCAAGGGCGTCGATGAAGAACTCGGCAGAAAGCATGGCTACTCCTCCGGAATAAGGGTGATTATATCCTTGATTGACATGCATTTGTCGTCGCATTCCTTGGCGCGGTGATGCTCCAGGATAGTGCGTGCGGCGTCCTGCATTGCAGGGAAGCCCGTGCGGGTAAGTTGGTTAGCGTAAATTACTACGTTAACTCCGCGGGCCTTGAATTCATCTTCCGTTACCGTATTGAAAGATGTGGGAACTACTACAAGAGGCGTCGCCTTGTCCTTCGCGCGGAACTTCTCCACGAACTCGAAGATCTCGGAGGGATCTTTCTTGCGCGAATGAATCATAATGGCATCGGCTCCGGCTTCCACGAAGGCAAACGCGCGCGTGAGCGCATCTTCCATGCCCCTTTCGAGTATCAGGCTTTCGATGCGGGCGCAGATCATGAAGTCGTGAGTCTTTTGGGCCTTCTTTCCGGCGCTGATCTTTGCACAGAAGTTCTCTATGCTGTCCTGAGTCTGGGCAACCTCGGTGCCGAAAAGGGAATTCTTCTTCAGGCCCGTCTTATCTTCGATAATAACCATCGACACGCCCATGCGCTCGAGCGAACGTACGGTGTAGATAAAATGTTCGGTAAGGCCGCCGGTGTCGCCGTCGAAGATGATGGGCTTGGTGGTGACCTCCATTATGTCGTCTATCGTGCGGAAGCGGCTGGTCATATCGACAAGTTCGATGTCGGGCTTGCCCTTTGCGGTGGAGTCGCAGAGCGACGAAATCCACATCGCGTCGAACTGGTAGGTCTTGCCATCCTGAAGCACTGTGGTCTTCTCGGCAATAAGTCCAGTGATGCCGCTGTGGGCCTCGAGGGCTGTTATGAGGCCTTTCATCTCTATGAGCTTGCGAAGACGGCCTCGCCTTATGTCGGGCATGGCCAGCTGGGCACGGTGCATCTTGTCGAGTTCCTTGTATTTGGGGTCGCTGGAGTAGGGGTACTCCACGAGTTTTCCGCCATATTCCGCCAAGACGTCGAGCACTTCCTGACGTATGGGTTTCTGGAAACCGCTGACCCAGTCGTCGCCGTGGACCACGTAGTAAGGTTTGAGGGCGCGGAGATTCCCGGCATAGCTCAAGGTCTTCTGTTCCACTACCTCTTCCACTCCTGAAATGTTGGCTACCAGGGCCTTGCGCTCTTCGAAAGGCATGAGGGGGAAGCGCTTGAAACTTGCCACGGCTTCGTCGGAAAGCACGCCTATGGTAAGACGTCCGAGACGTTTTGCTTTCTTTATAATCGCGATGTGTCCGGAATGTATGTACTCGGTCGAGAAGCACATGTATACCCTGCGGGAAGTAACCTCGGCGAGTTTTTTCGAAACGATTTCGAGGTCCTGCGGGGTGTCGATCTCCGAGCAGAGCATGTCCTTTACGTCCAGGGGCCGTATTATGCATTTGTCCGACACTTCGTTGAAGGCGTTTTCGGCGTAGCACTTGCGCTTGTCCGCGTCGCAGAAGCGCACGATGTTGTCCAGCCACACCAGCCAGTCGTCCTTGAGTATCTTGTAAAGCGGCTGTGCGGCCATCGCGTTCTCGAAGAACTCAATGCCTACCTTCTCTATGCGTCCGTCCTTTATGACCGCCTTGAAATCCTTCTCCGGGAGGGGCAGGGTACTGCTTACCGCCATGCAGCTGCTCTCGCTGGCGAGGACAGCCTCCAGCACGAGGTTCTCGAAAACGAGGTCGCCGTGCATCAGAAGGATATCGTCGTCCTTAAGATAGTCCAGTGCGCAGCGTATGCTGTAGATGTAATTGGTGCTATCGTAGATGGGGTTCTTGACGAAACTGATCTTGAGCGGCAGCTTCAGGAAGTTGCAGTAATCTACCAGCACCTTGTCGTAGTAGCCCGTGGTCATGACCACTTCGCTGATGCCGTAGTCGGCACATTGCTTGAGCTGACGGCTGAGTATGGTATCGGTGGGGGATACTTCGGTCATGCATTTGGGATGCTCGCTGGTGAGCACTCCCATGCGGTGGCCAAGGCCGGAATTAAGGATCAGGGCTTTCATATTATCGGACCGCTTTCAGGTCGAAGTCGGAGGCATGGTAAAGGATACCTCCCATGTCGAGTTTATACTTTTCGTCCCCGCGGCTGAGGTCGAGTTCCTCGAGCACGGGGTGTGAAGCTATATAGCGAAGTACTTCCACCACAAGCACATAGCCGGGGGAGTAGAATCTGTAATCTGCGTCTATTGCGAGCCTCGGGACCGCCACCACCTTGCCGTCGTGGGTTTTGAGGCCGTTCATGAATGCCATCATCCTTTCGCCGTTATAAAGGATGGCATGGAAGGAATTGGGCAGGTGATGGAGCGAGAGGGTGTCGTGCTTGACACGGTAGTAGATGAACTTCTGTTTCCACCTCGAGAAGATGTTCCCTACAAGCTTGCTCTTGTATTTGGAGAAGAGTCGGGAGAAATACAGGTCCATCAGGTCTTTCCAGGTTTTGTCGTCTATCGGCCTCTCGGAATCGAAAATCTCCAGGCGGAACTGTATGCCGTCGCGATTCATCCTGTTGTACGCCGTTCGTATGTTCTGCCTTACCGAAGAAGACAGGGTGGCGATGTGCGAGTCTATATCCGTGGTGAGGGGGATGTGCACGTAGGGCTCTACGTTAACCCGGACCACACGCTCCTGAGGGATGACGTCGAGCAGGGGAGAACCGTCCTCAATGCGGTGTATCTTGAATTTCCGCCTCTCGGCAGCGAAGAAGAACCGCGCGACCGCGCGCCTTTCCTCCTCGGAAAGGGATGGCTTCCAGAGAGCATCACAGCGGTCGCAGCCCTGGATATCGCCCATAAGCTTGAGATACCGTCCGTCCAGGCTCGTCATGACCGCCAGCAGCATCACGATTTCGTTGCCGCGGAAGATGCAGGCTACCTTCGGGCGGTAGGGCCTTGTGAGACGGGTGCAGGTATATACGTAGCGGAGGTAATCGTAATGGAGGAACGGACTCATTTCGGGAGTCTCCATGGATTTCCATGCGGAAACGACCCGTTCGTCGGAAAAACTGAGATAGACTAGTTTCTCATTCATATTACGCAAAAGTAACATTTTTTTCCATGCATAGACAAATTATTGTCTATCTTTGCTGCGTGAAACCGATGACTTTGAACGAACTGCATCGCCATTCCCTTGACCTCCTCAAGGATATCGATGCTTTCTGCCGCCCTCGCGGCATCCGCTATTCCCTCGCATTTGGAACCCTCCTCGGCGCAGTGCGCCACAAAGGCTTTATTCCCTGGGACGACGATATCGACCTGGTGATGCCCCGTGAGGATTATATACGCTTCCGCAAGGAATATGTGTCGGATCGTTTCGAATTCATAGACAGGGAGAGTACTCCCGAGTGCTACATTGGTTTCGGGCGTGTAGTGGACACAAAGGAAACCTGTCTGGTAGGAGTCCAGCCCTGGCATTCCAATAAGATCAATTCCGGAACCTGGGTCGATATCTTCCCGATGGACTATGTCCCCGACGATCACGACGAATATATGAGCCTGTATCGCTGCATGAACTTCCTGCTGAGGCTTTCCAGAAAGGTTAGGCGCTTTACGGCACACGGACATCCGGCCCTGCCTCTTTCCAAAAAATTCAAGCTGTTCGTCCGCAAGCTCGGTCACGGTACGTATAAGAAACTGGACCCTTCGGAGGTGGCACTGGATTATGTAAGGACCCTCCGCCTGGCCACGTCCGCGAAGACATCGCATCTGGGCAGCCTCTCATGCGCCGATACTCCGTCTTTCTACTTTGAGTCATCGGTCTTCGACGAGTACGTCGACCTTCCCTTCGAAGGTGGTATGTTCCTCGCACCGGCCAAGTACGACCTTGTGCTGCGCACTATCTTCGGGGATGACTACATGCAGCTCCCTCCGGAGAAAGACCGGAAGACGGATCTGTATAAGCTGGGGAACGTCTATTA
>CAMHTE010000050.1 GCA_946187975.1 uncultured Bacteroidales bacterium
TGCCGCTGCCTCAAAGACTCGCGAGCGCCGTCCGGTCTTTGCACTGAGCACGAATCTCCCTTACGACATTACATACGTCCCCAATTACGGCCTCACCTCCATCCCGAGCGTGAGCCTGGAATACTACCCCTCAGGCTATGGCCGTTATTCGTTCGGTGCCGACTTCGAATGCCCCATGTGGGTGCACGCGGACGAGCACAGGTACCTGCAGATGAATTATCTGACATTGAACGGACGATACTATTTCAGCCGCAGTTACCAGAACGATTATCGCGGTCCTTACCTTATCGCCAGCCTTGGCGGAGTGCGTTTTGGCATAGGCTTTGACGAAAAGGGCTGGCAGGGTGAAGGCGTGAGCCTTTCGGCAGGGCTTGGATACAAGAGGAGTTTCGGCCGCAGCCGTCTCTTCTGGGAAGCAGGCCTGGCCATAGGATGGCTGCATGCACTTTATGACCCGTATGTTTGGGGAGATGATACTACTCATCGCTATTATTACGATTATGCCGGCCTGCCGGAGAACTTTAAGGAACGTAACCATGCACTCGACTGGTTCGGTCCTACCCGCGCATGGCTGGCTATAGGCATTGATCTATTTACACGCAAGGTACGATGAAGAAGCGCCGCATCATTTCGCTCCTGTGCGCGACGGTCATTCTGGCCGCCGGGTGCTCCTTCGAGCCTATGCTCTGGCTGCGTACAGCGGTGAATGCCGCATTCATCATGCAGGCCAAGATCAATATCAACCTGATGTGGCAGATTAACTGGGAGACGAAGTGGACGTTCCGTTGGAATGCCGCCGTCAACGGTCCTCTCGGTTACACCGAGCCCGAGGGTATGCGCGTGCACGTGTACAACATCGACGCCGACGGCGAACATAAATACCATTCGGAGATTAACTTCTACGGCACCACCGCGGATATACCAGTATTCTACGGCACCTACGATCTGCTCTTCCATAACAACGACTCCGAGGTGCTGCTATTCCGTACCGCCGAGGGCTCGGACGAGATAGAGTCGTACACCCGCGTTTTCTCCCGTGGCTTGAGGGAATCGGCTCCAGTTCTGACTCCTACCCAGAAAGAAGCCGTTCGTTCCGACGTGAAGGGTCCTGAAGAGGAACCGGTGGCGCTAATGCCGGACGGACTCTTCTCCCTTTTCGACGAAAAGCATGTCATTACCGATAATCTGTCGGAGTACGACTTCATAGACGGCAAGTATGTCATCCGCATAGAGGGAGAACTCATCCCCAGGACTTTCATATACCTCATACAGGTGCATCTGCTCAATAACGGTGACCGTGTGGTAGGCAGTCCAAGTGGAGCTGCCCTCACCGGAGTGGCCGAGAGTGTGAACCTCTGCACGGGAATGACCTCTTCCGAGACGGTGAGCGTACCCATGGACATGCTTTTCGATGCTGAGAATGATATGTTTGGGGCCAAGATGTTCACCTACGGTATTCCGGGATGCAATCCTTACGACGATGCGAGCGTTGCAGCGTCCGTGAGCAACCACTTCCTGGTGATTAACGTGATGTACGGCAACGGAACATATAAGAACATAAGAGTTGACGTAACTGACCAGATACGTGCCCTGCCCCTCGGGGGAGTAGTGACTCTGGATGTGGATGTCAACGACTTCCCTCCTGACGGAGGCACGCCGGGTGGCGGAGGTTTCGATCCCCTGATCGACGATTGGCACGAGGAAACCGGGGGAACAACGATAATTGAGTGATAATCAACAACATATATATATTGCAACCAAATTCATTTCATTTTTTATTAACTTTTTAATCATTTATGCGTATGAAAAAGTTTTTGATTTTCGCAGCGGCCATCGCCATTAGCGTTGCCTGCGCAAAGATCAGTGATGTGTCCTCCACCTCCAATGAGGGCACCCAAATCGGTTTCGGTACCTGGGCTCCCAAGCTCACCAGGGCTGAAGCACGTGTCCAGGGAACAAGCACGTTCCTTGCCGGCGATACCTTCGCCGTGTACGGCTACAAAGACAAGTCCAACGACTCCGATCCCAAGACTGTCTTCGACGACGTGGTAGTCACCGCCAGCGGAAGCCCCGTTGATGCATGGGATTACGACAATCACCGTTTCTGGGACTCCAACTACGACAAGTACATTTTCTATGCGATTTCTCCTTCCGCAATAGGAACTGCCGCTACAGTGGATCCTCAGACCGGAGAGGTTACCAGCGCAACCATCACCTTTGCCGGTGACGACAACGACGTTCTCGTAGCCGACAAGAAGATTGTCAACAAGACCGACGGATCCGGCAACTTCAACAGCTGGGGAACCGTTCACATCGTGTTCAACCACGCAGCATCTCTCGTTGACTTCAAGGTCAAGAAGGCTCCTTCACTCACCGACGCCACCGTAAAGGTTTCCGCTTTCGGACTCACCCAAATCGAGAACGCAGGTGTTATGAGCGTTGACGACGACTATGACAACACCTTCCCTGACGCAACCGCCGGTCACCCGAACATTAGCTGGAGCACGGACACCAAGGCCCCCTATGGCCCTGCGGATGGCGTGACCCCCGTGGACATCTCCTCTCCCATTACCGTTGCTGAGGATACCGCTTTCAATCCTGCAAGCCCCACCACTCCTGCTGCTTCTACCTTCCTCATCAACAGCCTGGTCGTGAAGCCGCAGACTTTCGGAGCAACCGGAAATGCAGCCAGCCAGCAGCTGAGCATCACCTACACCATCGATGCCCTCGGAACCGGAGTTGATGTGGTCGAGCACACCAGTATCCTTTACCTCGCCGATTTCGACATCGTCGACGACGCCGATCAGGAAGACACTAAAGTCGCCTCCTGGGCTCCTGGAAAGCACTACACTTTCTACATCACCATCGATGCCCACGACATCAAGTTCAACGCCGAAATCACCGACTGGACTGCTGTCAGCGGATATCATTACCTCACCAACTAAGATTCCTTCCTGAGTCTTAAATGTTGAAGAGCATCATACGCATTGCAGCTTCCGCGGCCGCGCTCTCCCTTCTGGGAGGGTGCGTCCGTACGGAGGACCTTGCGCCGGAATCTGTCACTGGAAAGGCGATAGTTTTCGACGCAGGGTCGCTGCTGCTTCGCGACGATGATGAACCTTCCCGTGCAGGGACGTTCAAGACAGGGGATTTCGTTACGGACGATAGTTTCACCATGTTCGGCAGGTACCATGTTGATGAGTCGAAAACGATGATTTTCAACGGCACGACCATTACAAAGGGTGCTTCGGGCTGGGACTATGCCGTACACCGCGGGTGGTTATGGCAGACGGAAGGCGACTACTACGACTTCCTCGCTGTCTATCCTACCGGTAAGGGCACATCCGTAATGGATATTCCCGGAAACCTCGCCATCGCGACGGACTATGCTATAGACAGCGACGATTACGACCTGCTCTATGCATTGACGCGCCGTAGCGGTAACGAAGCGGACCGCAACAGGACTGTCCATATGAATTTCAAGCATGTCCTGAGCGCCGTTAAGGTTGTTGTGTCCAACGATTCCAAATACGCCAGCTTCACTCTAGATTCCTACGAGTTCAGACATATGACAGTGGAGGCTACGGCCAAGGCAACCATGGACGGACTCGGGGTGCCTGAGATATCGTGGATCAACACGGTCCGCAATAGCGAGGCGGTCCGTGGATACAGTTCCATCGCAGCCACGCTTGTAGGCAAGAATGTTTCCGGAACGCACAGTCACGAGGGCGACCTCGACCTGTTCATCCCCGGAGACCTGAGCCATACGAGCAACGGCAGTTCCAGTGAGGATTACATGCCGCACCTGATTGTGAAGTACACTCCCGACGGAGAGTCCCAGCAGACTGCGGAAATCCTTCTGAAGGATATCCAGCGCGATCCCATGCACGGAGACACCACGCCTATCGACGTTTGGGCGCCAGGTGTCAGGTATACTTATTACGTCAATATCCGCCTCGACGGCGGCGTGATCGTTACAGTCATCACGACTGACTGGGATACCGTCGAGGCCGAAACCCCGGGACTCATGATAGACTAGGAGCTATGAGCAACCGATTCGCACTTCGTATCGCGCTCGCCATGGTGGCGATGTTCACCGCCTTCTCCTGCAGCAAGGAGAAGGCGCGGGAGATGCCGTGCGGCGGTGTGGTCACGTTCCATTTCTCCACAGGAGCCCTTCAAACCAGGGCTACCGCCCCCGGAGACGGGGAAGTGGCGGACGGCGGAGGCATTTACGCTTCCGGCGGAAGTCCCGACCTTGTAATACTCATCGCCGCAACGGATCACAGCATAGTCAAACGGTACTGCGGAACGGATCCCTCTTCGGACGGTGAATTACAATCGCTTACCGATACCGAGGCATCGATTGCTTTCGATTTCAGCACTCATCCTGCCGGTGACTACACGGTTTACGCCTTTGGGAACGCAGAGGGTCTATGGTCCATGACCACAGATGGTTCGAATACCCTGACGGCCGCGGATCTCATGGATCCTGCCAAGATTACGGACGAGACGGATATCCTTGCCCTGCAGTTCAGGCCGTTAGCGGCCGATACCGCTCCGGCCCTCGTGGATCTGGGTAATCCGTCACTTGCCAGGCTTCCAGTATCGGCATATGGCGACCTCGAGGTGAGTTCCAACAAAAACGGTCAGGTTCGTCTGGAGCTTGTGCGCTGCGTAGCCAAGGTTACTGCGGAGTTTGTCAACAATAGTGGCGAGACGCTTACCCTCACTGATTTTTCCAATTCATATGTGGGGCTTTGTCCGGACAGGGGATACGTTCTGCCTCATGAACCCGACAAGCCTGCGGGGACCGTTTCCGGTGACCTCGAGGCCTCGGAGGCAAGTATCAGCATTCCCAACAACGGACATATATCCCAGCAATGGTTCGTGTTCCCCGGAACAGGGCCTTATACCTGCAACGTGTCATTCCGCGTAGGCGGTACGCCTTATAGTTACTCCGACATGCCTGTTACTAACAGCAGGCGCCAGGATATTCCCGCCCTTGCCCGAAACCAGCACTTGCATATTGTGACTCATATAAGCAAGGGACTCAAGGCTTCCTTCAATTTCGAAGTGGCCGACTGGGAGGAACACGAAGAAGAAGTTACGTTCTTATGATGAGAAGATTACTACATACAGCCGTTTTGATTGCATCGCTGGCCGTACTTTCGTGCGGCCGTGAGTTGAGGGATGATTCCAGGCCTGAGGAGCAACTGCTTCCGGCGGGAGTCCCAGTCATGCTCACCATACCCTTCGGGTCCAGCGACCTGTATGAGGTCAGCGTGAGCACGCGTTCGGATGCCGGCACGGTCAACGAGTCGCACATCCACGACCTGTATGTTATGATCTTTGATAACGACGATACTGCAACCGGCAGTGCGCGCAAGATTTACGGGCGTTACTTCAACTTCGAGCACAGGCGCGAAACCCTGTCGGAGCTTAACAGCAAGGACAACGAATGCTGGTATGTAGAAAACAAGGATCTGGGCGGTTCGGTGGCTAGAACCAGGGGAGCCGTCAAGGTATCTACCATGACCAGGGACGACGTGGTGATAGCAATTCTCGCCAACGTGGAGAATGCCGTGGCGACCGTTGACCAGAACGACGCAATTGGAGTTCTCAACGGCGTGGAAGATCTCGACGGTCTCCGTGGGCTCACGGTATCTTTGAAGCAGGATGTCGTGAACCGTAAGGATTTCTTCCTGATGCTTGGAACCCTTGGCTACAACGATGGCAAGACCATTTCCACAAGGTCCATGCGATGGAATCTTCCTGCTCCCAATGACCTTAATTACGATCCCGATTACACGGTGTCGATGAAAAACGTCAACGCGAAGGTCAAGTTCCGTATCAAGGTCAACACCGACAATATCAGCAATGTCACTCCGGTTTACTGGCAGGTGTGCAGCGCTCCGCGCAACTGCTATCTCTTCCCCGACTATGATGGGGTAAGGCCTCCGGCGGACGTATCGTACTTTAACTCCCAGACTCTCTATTTCGAGGATACCCAGATTGACGAAGTAAGCGGCGACACATACTACTGCTTCTGCTTCTACATGCTGGAAAACCGTCTGTCGCCTACAAGGCCGGCGCTGAACTACTACCAGAGGGAACTCATGCTGAAGTCGGACAGCGGCGAAGACGGATACAAGGGGCCCGTAAGTCCCGAGTTCGGCAGTAATTACGTGAATAACGGCGAATGGTCGTTTGCCAATCCGAACTCGACCTATGTTCGATTCGATCTGGTCCTGACTCTTACCGAGGATGGAATAGCAGATGTGGGCAGCGACGAATCCGACATCAACATCGGCCATGCGCTCACCTCGGATGCTATTTTTACCGTTCATCTCGGTAACTTCACTTCCAGCGGAAAACCCGACGGATGGGACGGGTTCAACGACTACAACACCGAGCGCAACAACTACTACACTTACACGATAACTATCAACAACACCAAGAAGATTTACACCGAGGTGGCCACCGATTCGGAGGACCAGCCGGGTGAAGAAGGCTTCCTGCTGCTTACGGACTCGGAAATACTCAACGCCGACGCGCATTACGAATACCACTGCATGGAATTCGCCTATCGTCCGGACATGAGGCAGGACAAGTTCTCTTGGTACGTAAAAACTCCCTTCAGCAAGGGAGGTCCAACGATTACTCCCGATCTCGAGCATCCCGGCAAATACATTTATACCGCGGAAAATCTCGATTATGAGTGGGTGAAATTCGGTATCAACGCACTCGACGGGGGAATATATACCGACAAGCGCTCGGCATATCCGGGCGACAGCCACTATCATCCGGAATGGGAGCCTGGAATGACCGTGGACGACCATGACGGTCTTGGAGCAAAGGATATCCCTGACCTCATGAATATCACCCAGCTGATACAGCTCATCTTCTCGGAAACTACCAAGGAGACTGCCCACAGGGCGGATCCTTCCCAGCCGGAAAGCCTGTTCATCTCGGACGGGGGAGGAAAAACTCCCGTGATCCGCGTGACGGCATACATAGACGAATACTATTACGAGGTTCATCCTATCGACAAGGTCGTGGATCCCGAACTTTGGCGTAAGTTCGTGAACGCCGAGCCTCGTGAACTGCACATCCTGTCCGACGCCCAGTCGAGCCGCGACCGCCAGAGCGACGTCATCCTGTCCAGCCACTCGGTTATCCAGCAGTCCATCCAGACTATCTATAATACTGCGGCTCCCGACCTCAGTACACTCTGGGGGACTGAGCACAAGGATGAGATGCGTTCCATTACCTCCGGGTGGCCCTACTGGCCTTACACATTCCCCGGAAGCGACGGCACCGGTTATCATTCCGGTGCGAACAACGACCGTGCTGGAAAATACGGAAACGATTACACCGAGATCGGAAGGGAAAACGGCCGCTTAAATTCGGCGTACATATGGGATTTCTTCTCTTCTCAAGGCGTAGGTGGTAGCGACAATACCGGCAGGAATTGGAACACCTACCTCGACTTTAATGTCCGTAATGGCGTTCCGGAACTCAGGGAGAATTACCATGGCATGGCATGGTCGTGCCTGACCCGCAACCGCGACAATAACGGCGACGGAATTGTGGACCGTAATGAGGTCCGATGGTATCTTGCCGCGTCCAGTCAGCTGGTCGGGATGTGGGTGGGGAACGCCGCCCTGTCGCTTAACGCTCGGCTGTATAAGCCCATTGCAGGGCAGTGGAGGGCGCACATAGTGTCAAGTTCCGACCGCCGTACTTGCTGGTCGGAGGAAGGCGCCGGCGCTACCCCTTACGAGTGGGACTTTGATTATGACGCCCGTTTCATCTGGCATACGGTCGAAGAAGCCAGCGCCGGCGAGTCGGTGCGATGCCTGCGCAATATAGGCACCTTCAATGACGGCGGAGTGGTGAAGGATATATCCGAGGCCCCTTATAAACAGGAGATAGACAAGTACTTTACTCTGACCGACAACGGAGACAATTCTTACACCTTCTACTTCGACAGGCTAAGCCCGAAAGCCCTCAGGGAATATTGCGAAGGCGAGCTTCCTTTCCATAACCAGTTCTCAGTCTCCAACAGCGTTTACCTTCAGCTGACTACCCAGAAGCGTTCCGACAATGTCGGTGATACGGCGGAGGATGCTTTCACCATGACAGCCAAGACTATAAATCCTGATGTTACCGAAAAGGGTTATAATCCTTACTGTCCGCCCGGATACCGTTTCCCCAACCAGACGGAGATGGTTCTTATGGGTATGTACCTGCCGAACGGCTTTTTCGACCGCGACAAGGATGGGAATAAGTATGGATCTGGTTATTATATGCCGACACGCACATATTTCGACCGGGGCGTTTTCGGTGGTGTGACCACGAATATGAATTCCGCGGAAATAGCCCGCGAAGGCAGCAAGGCCGGATGGGGTTACAGCACCGGTGACCACCGTACCCACTGTGCCAACCAGACACAGGAAATAAAGCGTTCCCGTTGCGTGAGGGACGACGATCTCACCGGTTATATAGACGGTGGTATTACCATGCCTACGTCAGAGTTGTATCCGAACGACTCCCAGAAAGTGAAATTCAGTTTTTTCAGTTCCGCTTCCGGCTTCGTGTCGGCGTCGCTGAAGCTCTGCTATACCGCACATAACGACAGTTACTATGAGCGTGATATTCCTCTGCAGACAGCCCCCACGGGCCTGCAGTACGAGGTTGAGCAGAAGATCGATATTCCCACCCTTGCTGCGCTTGGTATGGTTGGGGCAGACCTGGATACCGACAAGAAGAACATGAAGTTCAAGGTGGAACTCCGCAACGCGGCCGGCTATTCCAGGTCGTTCGAGCTTCCTTTCGTCCTGGCATCCCACCTTACCGGCAGTTCTATGGAACTTCCCGCAGAGTACGATCCGGACAAGGGTATGGTGGTACGCGTGAATATCGGCAGCAAGAATACCCATTCCAGACTGTCTAACGTTATCCTGCACTGGAAGGCGGTCGACGGATCGTGGAATACCAAGGAACTTGTGGCGCACGATTACTACAATACTTATTCGGAAGACTTTTACACGGAAGATATCATAGGTGCCGCAACGTGGGCGGTGGCCGCGAACAAGACCAAGGAGTATCTGTATTACGTGACTGCCGACTGCGACGACGGTACCTCCTTCACATCACCTACGATCTCTGAGCAGATCCTGCGTCTGGATTACACCCCCAACCCAGTTCCGGACGGAGGATGGACCAACATATCGCAGTGTTCCACTACCTGGTCCAACACCGTTACCGGGCTCAACTTCAGCAAGGGTGACTTCATAGAGGCGGATATGGACCTTACCGCATGCCGGTATAAGTTTATTGATGGCAATGCTGACCACGACATCGGAAAGGACAATCTTATAGGGTACAGCACGGACAATCTGAGCAACATTAAAAATTCGTTCTTCTTCTACTATCCTTCCGTCCAGAATCAGATCAATAGCGACGATCCGGCCGAATGGGGATGGATACGTTCCCGTGCCCATGCAGGAAAATGGGCTGAAAATGTCATAGACGAAGGGGTGATTACACATCTGAACATGATCCTGGACAAGGACGGCATCATACGTGACGGCACCCGTTATACCAGGAACCCCGGAGAGTGGAACAGCCGCGTAAAAGCGGCTCTTACGAGCGCATCCACCGTGTACGTTGGATCAGTCGAAGGAGTGCACCACTCCCGCGCTACTTACAATTATGTCCGTGTTGTGCGGTATAAAGACTAAGCATAAATGGCATACAGGAATCAGGAAGCATACGACGTTGAAACGACTGCTGCAATTGCGGAGCATGTTGAGGCCATACTTCGCCTGCTGGGCGAGGACCCGGAGAGGGAAGGCCTTCGGAAGACCCCTGAAAGGGTTGCGAAGGCAATGCAGTTCCTTACCAAAGGTTATGCGGAGAACGGCACGCAGGTTGTCCTTGATGCCGTCTTCGACGAGAAGTACCGCCAGATGGTGCTGGTCCGAGATATAGAACTCTATTCCCTTTGTGAGCATCATATGCTGCCTTTCATAGGCAAGTGCCATGTCGCCTACATTCCGGACGGCAAGATTACAGGACTCAGTAAGATAGCCCGTGTGGTCGAGACCTTCGCACGGCGCCTGCAGGTGCAGGAAAGGCTTACCGTCCAGATTCGAGACTGTATCCAGGAGGCCCTGCATCCTCTCGGCGTGGCCGTGGTAATAGAGGCCAATCATACTTGCATGCAGATCCGCGGAGTGCAGAAGAGCAATGCCATAACCACTACGTCGGCCTTCTCCGGTGCCTTCCTTAATTCTGCCCGTACCCGTAACGAGTTCCTTGAACTCATATCCAAGTAAGAAACAGACGTGACGGATCCCAAAGGTTTATTCAGGAGTTTGATGCTGCCCGTTGCCATGATTGTGGGAGCGGGGGCGTTTTTTCTCCTGCATTATGCTTTCCCCACACGGGAGGATCCGTACATGCATACCGCGAACGTAGTCCAGCCGATGCTGGTTGGCCTGATGCTCTTCCTGCAGTTGAATGTTCTTTCTCCGCGGGACCTGCACTTCTGCCGCTGGCATTTTCGGCTCCTCGCCGTACAGGCGTTCTTTTTCGCCCTCTTCTCCATAGCTGCTGTGATGGCTCCTCCAGGGGATGTGCGGCTACTTCTGGAGTGTGCCATTCTCTGCTTTATCTGCCCTACGGCTGCTGCCGCCGGGGTTGTTACCCTTAGGATCGGAGGGAGCCTGCCGGACATTATGACCTATACCGTCCTTTCCGACGCGCTGGCCTCGCTGCTGATTCCTGTAATGGTGCCTCTGGTGCATCCTGCCGCAGGAATCGGCTTCCTGGTTGCGTTCTGGATCGTGGTAAGGAAGGTGTTCGCGATACTTGTGCTGCCCTGTCTTCTGGCATGGACCATCAGGTGGCTGTGGCCGAAATTACAGCAGAAACTGGCGAGTATCAGCGGCTCAGCATTCTATGTATGGGGATTTTCTCTCGCCATGGCAATCTTCCTGGCCTCGGGCGCCCTTTTCTACAGCGGATGCTCAGCGCTCATAGTCGGGCTGATTGCGGCGGTCTCGCTCGTGGGCTGTCTTTTCCAGTTCGCCGTCGGACGCAGGTTATCCGGTGAAGGCGATATCGCACGCATCACTTCCGGCCAGGCCCTTGGGCAGAAGAATACCGGCTTTATTATCTGGCTGGGCCTCACGTATATGACGCCCGTTACCTCGGTTGTGGGCGGCCTTTATGCCATCTGGCAGAACCTGGTTAATTCCTACGAATTGTACAGGACCGCGAAGGCGAAACGTGTCCCCGTGCATAAAGGGTTGTTGGTATTGCTGGTTGTCGCCCTTGGAGCAGTATCTTTCCCTGAGACCGTGCGTGCGCAGGATACAGACAGTCCTTCGATGCTCTACCGGGGCAGGGTGGCGCCCCGTCACGGCAATATTTTCAACGGTACTCCATACTGGGATTCTACGGGGTTCCAGCCTGGTCGCGTCTTCTATAACGGACGGCTGTACACCGGGGCTCTGGTTCAGATCGATGCCAGTGCCGGAATGCTGCTGGTGCGCGCTTCGGCGGACCATACGCCCGTAGCTCCCGACTCCAGACAGGTATCGTGGTTCACAAAAGGGGGCCGGCTTTTCATCAATCCGGCATATCAGGGGATGGAGGGCGCCCCGTCGGGTTTTCTGGAGATGCTTTACGACGCTCCGTCGGAGACTCTCTTCCGTTGGGTGTCCAAGACCCGTTATTCAGCAGCGGGGGACCACAACGGCGATCCCATAGGTTATTACGACCCCGATTACAATTCAAAATTCGTAGATTACTTCTACATCAGGGACGCATACTACGTTTACAGGAAGGGAGTCCTGTCGAAGATAGGCCGCAGGAAAGCGATGCGCATGATGCTTCTCTACCATGCGGAGGGTGATTATCCCGAAACCCTTGAAGGATGGCATGCGGTCGAGGGTACCGGATCCGACCTTGTGCCTCCGTCGGTTAACCAGAGCGCTCCCGGTGGGGGAGAAGGACTGCCACAGGGCTTCTTCGCGGCCGTTACCGATGAGGTTCCTCAGGAAAACACGGCGGATGCCCGCTATCGCAACAAGGTATACGAAATTGGACGTCCTGCCGCTTCCCAAGGAGGTAGTGCAAGGGTTTATGGAAAGGTATGCGACGATGAGGGAAAGCCTCTTTCCGGTGTGGTGATATACGACACTCAGACAAGTACTTACACCCGAAGCGGCTCCGACGGATCATACCGCATCCGGCTTCCACGCGGCGAAAACTGGCTGGTATTCAGCGACGCCGAGAAGGAAGAGCAGAAGCTTAACATAATCCTGCACGGCGACGGAGGTCTCAACGTGACATTGCACGACAAATCCACCATGCTTCAGGAGGCAGTCATTTCGGCCGAAAGCATGCGCAAGCACCGTACTGCTGAGATGGGTGTCGA
>CAMHTE010000051.1 GCA_946187975.1 uncultured Bacteroidales bacterium
TCAAAATCCGGGGAGGATTTATCTACCAGGACGGTGGAACCGCTGTCGTGGTTGCATTTGAGTACGAACTTTTGCGGAAGCTCATCCCAGGGGATGTCGGTGGCATGTTTCCAACTTCCCAGCATGGGTACGAGAAGATCGGAATACCCGCACGAGGCCACATAATCCCTTACAGCGATCTTATCCGCGTAGCGGCTCCACTGTTTTGAGTACCTGCTGCCTATCAGCCACTGTATTTTTTCGTTGATGTCCCGTGGGTGGTGGAAGTCGGGTTTCACACCCGGAAAAGGCCATTCTGCACGTACGACCGAAGCCCTGCAGAGATGCAGACGCAGTTTACGGAGAGTGCCTTTGACGTTCATACGAAGTAAAGGTACATATTTTTGCGGAGTCAACCGAAAAAAACATTAAATTTGTATGATATGCCCGTAGGAGGAGCCAATATTTCGGAAAACAGCAGAAGGATCGCCAAGAATACGGTCCTCCTCTACTTCAGGATGTTCCTCCTGATGATCATCGGGCTCTTCACCACCCGCATAATACTTCGCACCCTTGGTTTCGACGATTACGGCCTGTTCAACGCCGTAGGCAGCGTGGTGGCCCTGGGTAACGTATTGTGCGCATCGGTAGCATCGGCAATCAGCCGGTATACGGCCGCTTCGCTCGGGGAAGGGGACGCAGACAAAAGCGGCCGCATCTTCTCCACCAGCGTAGTGGTAGTCATCTGCATGGTCCTGGCGGTGGTGCTGATTATGGAAACGGTGGGTCTATGGTTCCTGCGCACGCAGATGGACATTCCTGCCGGAAGGGAAGCGGCCGCCGGATGGGTTTTCCAATGTGCACTCGGAGTTTTTTCGCTGTCACTGCTGAGCATACCTTTCAACGCTACAATCATTGCACACGAACGTATGTCGGCCTTCGCGTGGATCAGCGTACTGGAAGCCATGCTTAAACTCGGAGTGGCCCTGGCCCTGCTTTGGTCCGGAGGCGACCATCTGGTGCTGTATGCCTTCCTGCTGCTGGGAGTGGCATTTATCGTCCGTATGACATACGGGATATACTGCCGCCGCAACTTCGCGGAAACCAGGGTAAAGATTCGGTTCGAAAAGCCTCTGTTCCGCGAGATGATGAGCTTCGCCGGATGGAACTTCCTCGGATCCGGCACCTTCCTCCTGAATACCCAGGGCGTGAACGTGGCCACCAATATTTTCTTCGGAGTGGCGATGAACGCTCCGCGCGGAATCGCCGGTCAGATTGAGAACATCGCAAGGCAGTTTGTTACAAATATAATGACTGCGTTTAACCCGCAGGTTACAAAATCGTATGTGGGAGGGAACCGCGAGTATTCCTTTGAGCTGGTGTGCAAGGCCTCAAAATACTCGGGACTGCTTCTGCTCATGTTCCTGATTCCGTACGCCTTTGAGGCCGACAGCCTGTCGCTGCTGCTCTTCGGCAGGAACCCGGCCGGTTCCGGACTCTTCTCCACGCTGGCGCTCTTGTGCGTGTTCGTGGATATGGTTTTCCTTGGCTTTGTCACGCTGGAACTTGCAACGGGAGACATACGGCGCTACTACATAATTATCTCGTCGGTTAGCATACTCATCCTGCCGCTGACCTGCCTGGCTTTTCACCTCGGGGCTCCGGCTCAGGCTGCATACATGGTATTCGCAGGGGTTTATGTGGTTGTTGACGCCCTTAAGCTTATAATACTCCATTCGCAGACAGGGTTCCCCGTCGGGAAATTCCTCCGCGAAGTGCTGGTGTGCCTGGTCGTCGTAGCCGCGGTATCCGCAGCCGTAACGCTGCCCGTCCGTCTGCTGATGGTTCCGGGATGGTGGCGTCTGGCTGCCGTTGTCGCGTTGAGTATAGCGGGCATAGTCGTGGCATCGTGGTTTGTGGCCCTGACCGACGGCGAGCGCTCTTATGTGCGGGATTTTTTTGCTAAATTTGTAAGATGATTACCTCGGACCAGATAAAGGACCTTCGCCAACGGCTTTCGGTACTCGAAAAGTCGCTTGGAATAGCTTCCAAACGCACTGAACTTGCTTCGCGCGAGGCGCGGAGCCAGGAGCCCGACTTCTGGAACGATCCCAAATCCGCCGAGGAGTTCCTCAAGGGCAGCAGCGGCATCAAATCGTGGGTGTCGGCATACGACGCCGCGACATCTGCTGTCGACGATCTGGACGTGCTGCTCGAATTAGATCCCGAAGGAGCGGACTCCGACATTGCGCTTTCCGCAGCGCAGAAGAAGGTGGAAGACCTCGAATTCCGCAATATGCTCGGGGGAGAGGGTGACAATCTGGGTGCCGTTCTGACTATCAATTCCGGGGCTGGCGGAACCGAATCCAACGACTGGTCCGCGATGCTCATGCGCATGTACCTGCGCTGGGGCGAGCGTAATGGCTACAAGATGACAGTGACGGAGCAGCAGGAAGGCGACGAGGCCGGAATAAAGAGCGCCACCATTCAGTACGAAGGCGACTATGCCTACGGTTACCTCAAGGCCGAGAACGGGGTGCACCGCCTGGTGCGTATCTCGCCGTTCAACGCCCAGGGCAAGCGTCAGACCACCTTCTCCTCGGTCTTCGTATATCCCCTCGTGGACGACTCCATCAACATAGAAATCAACCCTTCCGACATTGAGTGGGATACCTTCCGTTCCGGCGGACATGGCGGCCAGAACGTCAACAAAGTGGAGACCGGCGTGCGCGTAAGGCACATTCCCACGGGAATAATGGTAGAGAACACCGAGACCCGCAGCCAGCAGGACAACCGCCAGAACGCTCTCCGCATACTCAAGAGCCGCCTCTACGACATCGAGCTCAAGAAGCGTCAGGAGAAGCAGGCAGAACTCGAAGGGCAGAAGAAGAAGATAGAATGGGGCTCGCAGATACGCTCCTACGTGCTGCATCCTTACCGCATGGTAAAAGACCTCCGCACGGGTTACGAAACGGCCGATACCCAGGGGGTCCTGGACGGCGACATTGACGCCTTCATCCGCTCCTACCTAATGAGCGCCGACAAATAGAACAGTTTAATCTACTCAAAATGGCAGAATTCAAATACGCTCCCATGTTTCAGCTTGGGGAAGACAAAACAGAGTATTACCGCATTCCCGGTTCGGAAAAGATGGTATCTACCGCAAAGTTCGAAGGACACACCATACTCAAGGTGTCGCCCGAGGCCCTGACGCTTGTGGCGAAGCAGTCCTTCCACGACTGCCAGTTCATGCTGCGTCGCGCACATAACGAGCAGGTGGCGGCCATCCTCGCCGACCCGGAAGCCTCGGACAACGATCGTTACGTGGCCCTGCAGTTCCTGCGCAACGCTGAGACTGCGGTGAAAGGCGTGCTGCCTTTCTGTCAGGACACGGGCACTGCGATAATCCACGGTGAGAAGGGCCAGGCCGTATGGACCGGTTTCGAGGACGAGGAAGCTTTGAGCAAAGGCGTTTACGAGACTTACACCCAGGAGAATCTCCGTTACAGCCAGAATGCTCCGCTGAATATGTACGACGAGGTAAATACCCGTTGCAACCTTCCTGCCCAGATAGACCTTGAGGCGGTAGAGGGAGGGGAGTACCGCTTCATCATGGTGGCCAAGGGCGGCGGAAGCGCCAACAAGACCTATTTCTATCCCATGACCAAGGCCACTATCCAGAATGAGGGCACGCTGCTGCCGTTCCTTGTGGAAAAGATGAAGACCCTTGGCACCGCCGCATGTCCGCCCTATCATATCGCATTTGTGATCGGCGGCACCAGTGCTGAGAAGAACCTGCTCACCGTAAAGCTCGCCAGCATAAAGTATTACGACAGCCTGCCCACTACGGGCGACGAGACTGGCCGCGCATTCCGCGACATCGACCTGGAGCAGAAGCTTCTCAAGGAGGCTCAGAAGATAGGCCTTGGCGCCCAGTTCGGCGGCAAGTACCTGGCACACGATATACGCGTGGTGCGTCTGCCGCGTCACGGAGCCAGCTGTCCCATAGGCATGGGTGTGAGCTGTTCGGCTGACCGTAACATCAAGAGCAAGATAAACGCCGACGGAGTTTGGATTGAGAAGCTCGACTTCAATCCTTCCGAACTCATTCCCGAGTCGTATCGCCGTCCCGGCGAGGGCCCGAAGGGTATAGAGATAGACCTCGACAAGGGCATCGACAGCGTCCGCGCAGAGCTGACCAAATACGAGGTGGGCACTCGCGTGAACCTGCGCGGCACCATAATAGTGGCACGTGACATAGCCCACGCCAAACTCAAGGCCCGCCTTGACGCAGGCGAGGGTCTGCCGGCATATTTCAAGGACCATCCGGTACTCTACGCGGGACCGGCCAAGACTCCGGAGGGCTATCCCTGCGGCAGCATGGGGCCTACTACCGCGAACCGCATGGATCCCTATGTGGACGAGTTCCAGAGCCATGGGGCATCGCTTGTGATGATAGCCAAGGGCAACCGCGGCCAGGTGGTGACCGATGCCTGCAAAACTCACGGTGGCTTCTACCTTGGCACGATAGGCGGTGTGGCCGCAGTGCTCTCGCAGAGCAGCATACGCAGCATCGAATGCGTCGAGTTCCCTGAACTCGGCATGGAGGCGGTATGGAAGATAACCGTGGAGGACTTCCCCGCATTCATTCTGGTTGACGACAAGGGTAACGACTTCTTCAAACAGTTCTAGAACATGGGCAGGGGGATGCGCAGAACCTGCAGGATTGCAGGCTTTGCCGCCGGAATCCTGGCGGTCCTTCTACTTTGCCTTCAGCTGGTGCTCAACAGCCGCTGGATGGCCGGCAAGGTGGAAGGCGCTGCCGCTTCCGTGGTAAAGGGAGAAATCCGCTGGTCCCGCCTGCATTTTTCGGTCCTGACCTCCTTCCCCCGTCTGGGATTCCAACTGGACAGCCTCAGCATTACCTATCCCCACGGCACTTTCGGCCGCTTCGATGGGGTGGGGATGCCAGGGTCGCTCCTTGCGGCCGGTCGTTCGGAGGATGCCGATACCCTGATGTCCGCAGGGCGTATTTCCGTCGCGGTCAATCTCTGGCGCATTTTCGGAGGGAAGGTGCGGCTGCATCACCTCGACATTCACCATCCGAGGATATTCTATCATAAATACGATACCCTTTCAGCGAATACGGCCGTTTTCGAAGGAGATGATCCGGAGGATGTCCCCGACACGACCGCTGCTGGTTCGAAGGGGCTCTGGCTGCCTTGGATTTCGGTCGGCAGGATACGTATCTGCGACAATCCGTACGTGGTTTATACTTCCCAGGCCGATACCGTGTACGCTTCGCTCGCTTTCGACGAGTTCCGGATGAAGACAGCCTTCCGCGTAAAGAAGGACATACTGGCTTCCAAACTGCGGAATACCTCCCTAAGTCTGGATAGTCTGCTGCTGTCCGGACGTCTTCCCGCAGATACGCTACGGCTTGCCCTCGACAGGTTCGAGCTCGGGGCGCCGCGTACCAATGTGATCCAGCTCGGACTGGATGCAAGGGCCCTGCTGGTCCCTGCGGGTATAGGACGCCTGGAAGTTCCGGCATCGCTCGATACACGTTTCGCTTTCCGGAAGACGCGCAAAGGCATGTCGCTCGACCTCCATCACCTGGATGCCGATGTCGCATACGTACCGTTGAGGTCCACGGGAAAATTCTTCCTGGGTGACGACGGCCTCACGATGAAAGCTTCTGCCCTTGTGGACGACTGCAGCCTCGGGCAGGTGCTCAGTCAGTACGGTGAGAACTTCTCGGATAAGGCTCATGATTTCCGCACGGACGCCCATATGACTCTTGCCGTAAAGGCCGATGGTACGTTGTCGGAGGACGGCTGGCCGGAAGTTGAGGCTTCGCTGGATATTCCTTCCTCCCGGGTGGAATATCTTCCGAAGAATCTTCGCGCCAAATTGGATCTGGGGCTTTCCGCCGGGGCTACGCCGGAGCGTAAAGTATCGGCGGAAGTCCGGCGCTTCGCGTTCAATACGGGAGGACTTGAGCTTAAGATCTCTGGTGATGGTTCCGATATTCTGGGTGACGACGCCCTTGTCGCCGGCAGGCTCAACGCCGATGCCGTCCTCGATTCGCTGGTGCGGCTGCTGCCCAAGGATGTAAATCTTAAGGCCGGAGGACATATCAATCTGGGCCTGAATGCCAGGACCAAACTCTCGGAACTTGCCGATTATAACTTTGCAGAGACCTTCATACGAGGTGCGCTCAACGGGGAGAGAGTCTTTGTGGACATGCCTTCGAACGGTCTTTACGCCTTCCTCGAAAGACCCGACATAAAGTTGGATTCGAATGCCGGATCGCTTACCCTGAGCGCTGCCGCCGACAGCCTCGCGCTTAAGTCCGGCGAGAGCCTTGACCTGCGCATCAAGGAAATGTACAACGTGGCCGATATTGATAAGGTTTCGGTCGACGGGCACATGGTCCCGCGCCTGTCGTTCAGTACCGACGAGAGGTTCATGCGTCTCCGTTACGGTTCTTCCAGGGTGGGAGTCGTCGGCACCCACGTGGCGCTGGAGGCATACAGGCATCATCGCCGTCCGGCTTCCAGACGCAAGGCATTCCTGGATTCGCTTCAGAGGGTTTATCCCGGAGTTCCGCGCGATTCGCTCTTCGTACGTGCTTTCGGCTACAGGCCAAAGGATGATTTTGCATCCAAGGACATAAAGGTATCGCTCGATTCGTCAGTGGTAGCCCTACTCAACCAGTGGCATCCCGGAGGACTTGTGTCGGTGGAACGTGCATGGGTGCGTACTCCCGCGCTACCGCTCAGGACCTCGCTCAATTCCCTCGATATCGCACTGGACGACGACAATGCCTCGCTCGCTTCGTTCGATCTTTCCTGCGGTTCTTCGGATGTGGGGATGAGGGGTGGCTTCGGAGGGTTCCGGCGCTTTATCAGGGGGAGGGGGCCTCTTGAATTCGATTTTACGATCAATTCTGAGCGCTTGAACGTCAACGAGTTGCTGTATGCCATGCAGCAGGGTAAGAACATTACCGACGTCGAGTCCGACGATGACGAGAGCTTTCTTCTCGACTCGCTTGAAAGTGCGAAGCATCTGCCCGATACCGCCATGCGCGCCTTTGTCGTTCCCAGGAATCTGCGGGGGAGCGTGGCGGTCCATGCCGGCAAGGTAAACTGGTCCGACCTCGAAATCAGTCCTGCCAGCGCCGTTATCAGCGTGCGCGACCGCTGCGTGAAGGTTTCGGACATGAACGTGGCTACCAACGTGGGTGCCATAAAGCTGGACGCCTTCTATGCTTCCCGCAAACTGGACGATATAGCGGCCGGACTCGACATGAAACTGCTGGATATGTCGGCTTACGACATTATCCACATGCTGCCTTCGGTCGATGCCATGATGCCCGCCCTGAAGTCTTTCCAGGGCAAGTTCAACTGCGACCTGTCGGTTACCACCCAGCTCGATACCAACATGAACGTGCTCGTACCCACCCTGAACGGCCTGGTACGCGTATCGGGAGAAGATCTGTATGTGGAGGATGCGGGGAGCTTCCGCAAGATTACCCGCCTGCTGATGTTCCGTAACAAGAATATAGGCGAGATTCACGACCTCTCGGTAGATGCCGTAATACGCGACAGCCGTCTGGAGGTTTATCCCTTCATTCTTGGGGTGGACCGTTACAAGCTTGCCCTGATGGGCACCCAGTACGTGAACGGCAAATTGCGGTACAATGTTTCGGTAATGAAGAGCATACTGCCGTTCCGCTTCGGAATCAACATACACGGCAATCTGGACAGGTGGCGCTTCTCGCTCGGCCGGAGCAAATACCGCAACGGCAGGGTACCGTCGTTCAGCGCGGATCTGGATACTATGCAGATTAACATCGCCGACGCCATCCGGGGAATCTATGGCAAGGGGGTGCAGAACGCCATGCAGCAGGCTACTCTGGAGAACAGGCGCCTGGCCGCTGCCAAGGTTATGCAGGACTACTCGGACAACGTATCGGACGCCCTGTTGAGTAAGGAAGAGTTCGAGCAGCTGGATTCGCTGTTCTTCTCGGTGGATATGGAAGAGAGGGACGCGGAAGTTCAGGCTGAGGTGGACCGTATACTTGAAGAAAGCATGGACAACACTTCTAAGTTGCAGCAGGAATGGGAGAAGGAGCATCCATGGGCGGCCCAGGCGATTACCAGGGCCGAGCGCAGGCGTATTGCAAGGGAACAGCGCAAGGCTGCTGCAGCGGCGCGAAAGGGGATTGAACAGGAATAAATTAGTATATTTGCATCATGAGCCAAGTACATGTCATCGATCATCCCATGATCCAGCACAAGCTGACGATCATGCGTAAAAAGGAAACCGGATCCAAGGATTTCCGGGAACTCCTAAAGGAAATAGCCCTGCTTATGGGTTACGAAGTCACCAGGGATATACCTCTGGAGGACGTTGAAATTGAGACACCCATATGCAAGATGACTGCTAAGGAGGTGAGCGGCAGAAAGCTTGCAATCGTTCCCATACTGCGCGCCGGAATAGGAATGGTGGACGGTCTGCTGAGCCTCGTGCCCGTAGCCAGGGTAGGGCATATCGGCCTGTACCGCAATGAGCAGACTCACAAGCCGGTAGTCTATTTCTGCAAGCTTCCGGAAGATATTCAGGACCGTCTGGTCATCCTGACCGATCCCATGCTCGCAACCGGCGGCAGCGCATGCGACGCCATATCGATGCTCAAGGAGCGCGGCTGTGGCAGCAACATACGTCTGATGTGCCTTGTGGCCGTTCCTGAAGGTATCGCCAAGGTTCAGGCCGAGCATCCCGACGTCGATATCTATGTCGCCGCGGTTGACGACCACCTGAACGAGAACGCCTACATCGTGCCTGGTCTCGGCGATGCCGGCGACCGTATCTTCGGTACCAAGTAGGTTTTACGCGTCGCTATGCGGCGCTTTCAGCGGGTGTGTTGAAATTGGTAGACAAGCCAGACTTAGGATCTGGTGCCTTACGGCGTGTGGGTTCGAGTCCCACCATCCGCACAAGAATCAAACCCGCCTCTTAGAGGCTGAAATCTACCATTATGGGAAGATGGTCCGAGGGATGGGAGAAATTCGAAATCTGTTTGCCGTCCTTCATGGCCTTGACGGGCTTCGTGTATTCGTCGCAGATAATGACGGCGTCGTGTATCTTTCCGAACATTCCGGGCGAAGCGTAAACATAATCGATTCGCTTGCGGCCTCCGGTTGAACTGTGGAAATTGTTGGGTTCCCTTTCCGCAATAACGTCAATGTACGGAGTGTTGCCGTTGATATAGTCGTGGGTCAGAAAGCTTGTGGCGTCCTCATCGCGATGGTAAACCCAGTTCTCCCTGCGTGTTACGGAATTGAAATCGCCCATCATCATCCAAAGACCCTCGCCTTCCGGGTCCGACTCAAGTATCGTATGACGGCATATATATTCCATTTCCCTGGCCCTGAAAAAGTCGCCTTCATGTGCCTCGCCGCTCCTTTGCCTGTCTTCTTTGGAAGCGTTCATGGAATACCTGTGCGGCCAGGTATGCAGGGTGACTATGTTGACGGTTGTGCCCGACATGGTAATTGCCGCCCATCCGGCCCCGTGCGATACTATTGAATCCGTCTGGTTGCCTACGATCCTGGCTATTGAATCAATGGGGAAGCGGGAAGTGATAACCTGGGGATAGTTGTCCCTGTGTCCTCCCAGAAATACGTATCGGTGCCCGTAACGGCTTGCCGTTTTCTTCCAGAAATCAATCAGCGGAGCATCCGTCTGCCAGGATTCGATATCGTCGAGTTTTTCGGCCGTGCCTGTCTTGTAAATGGGTTGCGCCTCGCACCATACGCAGATGTCCGGTTTCTTGTCCTTGACAAAGCTTACGAAACGGGTATAATTGTCTTCCTGCCCGTCCCACATGCCGTTCTGAATGTTCCAATACAGCAGGCGGTAGTCGTTCCTGCCTTTGCCGCAGCTGACCATGGCCAGTAATAAAACGGTACAGTACAGCAGGCGTTTGAAAATGTATTTACGTGTTGTCATACTTAACAAAGGTAATGATTTATCTCTGAGATTGGAAAAATACGGGGATATTTGATTATTCGGAATTAATATCTATCTTCGCGGAATACCAATTCATTCTTCTTATGACAAAAAGATTTTTCATTGCACTTCTTGCGGCAGCGGCCCTCGTTGCGGTCGGTTGCCAGAAAGACGATGACCAGAACTCTGACCTCGTAGGCGAATGGGAATGGGATTATGGCGATGCCAAAGCCACTCTCGTATTCAAGGCCAAAGGTTCGTACTCTGAAACCAAATGGGGTGAGACCACATCGGGTAAGTGGTCGCTCAAGAACGACGTAATCACCATGACTCCCGAGGGCGGCGAGGCATCCGAAGCCAAAGTCGTTCTTTCCGGTGAAAATACATGGCTGACGTTTGTCTATGAATACATCTCGGATAATCCATACAACGAAGGTGAAAAGATACGTTCGTTCGAGAATTACAGGAAGGTAGGCGCCAAAGTAAAGTCTCCCGCTCTGAGTAACGGACGTTGGGATGCTCCCGACAGCGGATATGCTCCTGAGAAATATACCTCGGACACCGATTATAATTGCTGCATGGTAATCGACGGAAACAAGGTGGACCTTTATGTCATTATGTGGGGTCTGCACATCCAGGGAACCTTCACGTTCTCCGACGGCAAGATGCACATCGAAACCGATGACGATCATATCTGGAAGGCGTATTACATAGGAGACGGAGATAGTCCTTCGTTTGGCTGGTATGCCGGGGAGCCTCCTTATGATGTCGATACCTGGGATTCTTCCTATGGCAGCATGAATGCCGAAACCTTCCAGGTTCAGGCACCCTATCACTGGTACACCATCACAGAAACCCTTGCAAAGGGAACAACGCCTGAGAAATCACCGGAATTATACAAGGAAGATCCCTTCCATTTCAAGTTCAGGATTTACGAGTGGGGCGAGCAGTATCGGGATATTGCCCAGGACCTTTGCAGCTTTGATCTGTGCGTAGCAGACAATGGTAAGGAAGCTTACGGCGGACCTGTCAATAAGAATCCCTGGCTCTACAAGAGGTAGTTATTCGATAAGAGATTATTATATGCCGGCCTGAGGGTCGGCATTTTTTTGCTTAGCCGCCTGCTTCCGGCATCTGTGGGTGTAGGCGAAGTGCAGCATTATGTTGCGCACGCTGAATACCACCGCGAACTGACCGATGACGAGAACCCAGTCGTGGCGGATTAGGCCGTAGGTGATAATCATGACGGATCCTATCACGGCCAGCACCCAGTGCCCGAGTGGCAGGACGGACATCTTCTTGCGATAGCTGTAAACCAGCTGGTAAACCGAGCGTATCTCATAGGTGAACTGTCCCAGCATTCCGAATGCAAGCAGTGCAGGAGGAACTGCGTCGTTGTGGAGGAATCCGTGGACGAACGCCTCAAAGTCACTCAGCATCAGGCCTATGATAACGACGGGGAAAAGGGCTTGCAGTATTATGAGGATGCGCGGGCACTTCTTGTACATGCCCATCATCCATAGATTCCACATATATATATAATACCCTACGCTCTCGCCGAAAATAATGGAAAAGTCCTGCCTCAGCCAGCCGTATATGTACAGCACCATTGCCCCCACGCTGCTCATTACCCAGTAGCTCGCGGGGTTAACTATTTTCTGGGCCTTTTCTGACAGGTACCATTGTATGAGAATGCGCACTCCGTAGAGCGCCATACCCACCAAACCGACCAGATATACCCAGAAAGGACTGTCCATTATTAAGCCTCCGCGCTACCAAGGAACCTAACCAGAACCTGCTCCTGAAGGTCTTCAGGGAGTCCGCGCATGAACGACAGGAGTTGGTCCTTGGGGAATTTCGGGAAATTGAGGAATATGAGTCCGTCCAGACTGTTGCTGAACAGGGGATCGACGTTGAAGCACGCGATGCGTGCGGAACAGTTGTAATACTTTCGTATGAGTACCGGCAGGCGGTATTCGCCGTCGGAAATAAGTCCGATGAGACGGTTGAACTTGTCCACGTCGCCTACGGTCCTGCCCGCGAGGTCGTCCGGATTAACCGCAAGGAAGTCCGGCACGAAGGGATGCGTGGGCCTTACGTAACGTTCGGTATTCTCGAATGGCGGCTGTGCCAGCAGCCAGTGGGATGCGAGGCTCTTGTAGAAATCGGGATAGTCGTTGCTTATGCTTACCGGGCCGATGAAGTACTGGGCTTCGGGGCATTTTGTGGCGGAAACCACCAGACCTGCGAAGAGCAGCCGGAGAGGGTGGATATCCCTCTGGTATTTAATGGCGACGAAGGAGCGTCCGAGTTCCATGCAAGTGGAAAGCAGGGGCTCTGCGGCGTCCGTATAGCGGAACAGGCTGGCAGAGTAGATGCCTTTGATGCCTCCGTGTTCGCGTATGATCTCTCCGCAGAATCC
>CAMHTE010000052.1 GCA_946187975.1 uncultured Bacteroidales bacterium
GGAGCACCGGGAGCCGGTGCACCGGAGAATGCCGCGCCGGGGGCGCTGAGGGGCTTGTTGGTGCGGAAGTCGTAGCCGGTGGTTACCGCATTGATATACAGACCGGTACCTCCGCAGAGTATGGGCACCGCGCCGCGGGAACATACGTCGGAATATGCGCGGAAAAAGTCCTCGCAGAAAGAGTAAACGTTGTAATGTCCACCGGCCGGAAGAAGGTCGATCAGATGCACGCGAACTTCGCCGTACTCGGCGAGATCCTTCCCTGTGCCGATATCCATGCCGCGGTACACCTGACGGGAATCGGCGGAAAGGATTTCGGCCGGCAGTCCAGCGGCCATGAAGGCTCGGGCGAGGCCTACGGCGTAGCGCGTCTTACCCGAGGCCGTCGGCCCCAGTACGCATACGAGGCCTATCTCGCCGGCAGAAAAAGCGCGCACGAGATCCCCCGGATCGACTGCTTCGGGCGAAGGAAGTTCTGCCTGTACGGTTCCGCGCATAAAGGCTATTGGACGGAAGTGGCCGGGGTGGCGGCGTAGTTATAGTCGTCGCAGACCAGTCGCACTGCATAATCGACAAGGGCGGCCGGGTCGGGGCTGATGACTCCGTCTCGAACCGCGATATACTGCAGAGGCATATACTGATGCAACAGGCCCATGGGGATGGCCTTGCCGGAAAGGTTGGCGTAAAGTTTATCTATCGCGGCTCCGATGCGAGGATCTCCCATATAGTAGCGGCTGCGGTCGGAATAGCTGTAGGCACGCTTGAGGGCCTGCTCCTGAGCATCTCCCTTATAATACTTCTGCCAGTTGGCCGGCTTCTCCATCATAACAGCCTCCAGAACGGAAGCAAAGCCGGAACGCTGCTCCGGGTCGCTCACCATTGCCTCCTCGATATGCTCCAGGGCATACAGCGCCTCGCGGGCCGCGAAGGTCAGGGCGGGACCAACCTTCAAGATTGCAATTCCATCCTCCACCATCCTTCGCAGTGCGACGGGACTCTGATAGTCGGTGCTGTGACCTTCGAAGACGAGGCCGGGGTGCTTCTTGAGCGAAGCGCAGAGAGCGGCCGCGTCGGCACGGTCGTAGGCATGGACCTCGTCGTCGCCGAACTCCACTCCGGGCTGAACCACCACTGCAATCACATGCTGCCAGTACTGCGACAGGCCCTCTTCTTCAAACACCTCGCGATAGGTGCGTACGGTAGCCTCGAAGTCGTCGGGCGAAGTCACGCTCAGCGCTTCCTGTGTCTGGGCACCTCCCGGGATGGGCACCTCGCTACCTATAATATATACCGGGTGAACCGCGGAGGGATTCTCCGCAAGCAGTTCGGCATAGCCGCGTTCGGCCTCCTTCAACAGCGCCGCCCCGCGGAGGGCTATGGTGCGGTCGCTCAAGCGCGTATCGCGCGCGTCGTCCGCCACACGCATACTGGTGTCGAGGTGTATCTTTGTATATCCGGCACGGGCATAGAGGTAAACCATCTCCTTCGCCGCAGGCATAGCCTCGGCTTCGGGAAGATTCTGGAACGGCTGCGGGCCGAGATGGTCGCCGCCGAGGATGATGTTCCCGCGGGGGCAGCCGACTTTATCTGCTATAGCATATACGAAGTCGCGATAATCCGCGGGCTTCATGCCGGTATAGCCGCCGAACTGGTTCACCTGGTTGCTGGTGGCTTCCACTATCACGGTCTTGCCACGCAGCACGGCCTGCCTGAGCACGGCTTCTATCACTATGGGACTGGCGGTGCAATAAGACGGGAAGCCCGCTGCAACGCCGCCGCTACGGCCTGCCGCAAGCTTAAGAAGAGGATTTGCAATCATTTCTGCTTACAATTATTTAAGTGCCTTTAGCAACTGAGAAGGATAATTGGTCATGAGTCCCTTAACCTGATCCTTGTAAATCGCCCAGGCTTTGATCTGGTCCTCGGTATCCAGGTTGTAAAGACTCACGTCTATGTTGCGGCTGATGTAGTCATCGATGGTGGAGGTCTTGAGACCGGCCGTCGATATATCAACGTTAGCCCAGCCCCATCCGTTCTTCTGCATGGTCGTGCCAGGCAGGATCATGGGCAGCGACATGCCGTAACCCGCCGCCTTGGCTATGGGATACATCTTCGAGAAAACCGAAGTGCGTCCGGCCCCGTTGAACTCCACGAAGTGCTCGCCATGCTTTTCGGCAATTATCTCGCGGGCCCTGTTGAAGCCATTAAGTATGGCGGTTTCCTGCTCCGCATCGGTGAGGTCGGTATTCGTGATATTCTTGGTCTCGATCCAGAGGCGGGTACAGTTGCTGGCGCCAACGGTCTGGATCAGAAAGTCTTCCAGAGTGGGAATCACTTCTCCGTTGGAGAGCTTGCCGGCCGCACGGATTTCCGCGAGGGTGCTTTTGCTGGGATGGAGGCCGTTGACCATGCCGCTGGAACCATGGTGGACGATCACATTGTTGTCCTTGGTCCAGTAAATGTCGATCTCGACCGCGTAGCATCCGAGTCCCTGCGCATAGGTAAGGGCGGCAAGGGAGTTGTCCGGGTAGGATTTGCCACTAAGTTCCCTGGCCTCCTTTGCACCGCAGCGGTGCGCAACCACGACATTGTCGCAATGGGCGGGATAAACGCTCTCGGTGGGGTCGGTGTCTCCGTTTCCGCCACCACGGTTGAAGTCGGGCAGTTCCGGATCCTCCTTTCCACCGCATGCGGCGACAGCCGCCGCGAGCAGCGCGGAGGCCATCAACGATACGATCCTATTGACTTTCATATCAGTTCTCGTAGTTTTTCACGCAACGGACGCACTGTCCGCTCACATTTGCCATTGCATGGGCATCGTTGACCATCATCTTGGCGGCCCAGTCGCAGTAGATACGCCAGGTATGGTCCGAACTCTTGCCGAGCATGGGGATAATCTCGAAGTGATAAGGGTTCTGGCTGTTGGCACAACGGTCGTAACCGGTGCTCAGCAGGCGCCATCCGTTGGGATAGATGCAGATTCCGAAGTCCTCAGCCTCGGTGTAGACCGTGGCGGTAGAACCGTTGCTGCGCTTGAACTCGTCGTTCGCCCACAGCGGCGAGCGCAGGTAGGTGTCGCATTTCTCGGAAGCTCCGTCCGCCATGGCGGAATAGCTGGCCTGTTCGGCCGCAATCTGCACGGAATGGGTCTCACCGTACTTCACCTCGGCATAGAACATATCCTTCCAGTCCTGCAGGTTGGCAATGTGCCAGCCGTAAGGGCAGATACCCTGGAGCTGCATTACAATCTGAGGATGGTCGACCTCGGCCTTTGCATTACCTACAGCAGTACGTGCATATTTCTGGATGGTCTCCTTGGTGACAATCTCAAGAGTATAGACATTGCCTACCGCGTCGGTGACCACAGTGCCGTCCTGGCCATAAGGCCTCAACCCATTGTAGTAAGGATTGAGAGCGCCGCCCGGCTCACCGGTGAAGATTTCGTCGGCGCTGTAAAGACGTCCGTAAACCGAAGCCCGGGTGGTGACGCCGTCCGGCATCATAAGTTCCTTCAGCGTACCTCCGTTCTCTTCGGTGTCATACGCGGGATTACGCACGGTCCAATCCTTAGCACCGTATCCACCAGTCGCGGCGCCTTCCACAAGTCCGCTTCCGAGCTTGTAAGTGCCTATACAGGGACCGCCGTCCCAGTGCAGGGCTTCCGTAAGCCATATCTTGGAGCCTCCGTTTTCGGCGGTATACGCCCTCTGGGTATAGTTAGCTATCTCGGAATCCGGCATGCAGTTGGGAGTGCTCACGCGTTCGACGCTCCAGGTAAGCGTGCTAAGATTGATACCTATCTCCTTCATGCCATCGGTATCCAGGTAGTTGCATACCGGCAGAGGATCTGCTGAGGAATTGCGCACAACCAGTACACCGCCGTCGGCAAGGGCGTAGAGCGGCCATGAACCCTCGCTGTTCCTGTTGCTGATCTGCAGGCTGTATCCGGCGGAAGTACGGAAGTATCCCTTGGCTATGAACGCCACGTTCTTCTCGACGGCCGTCATACGGAGGCCGTCGGCAATGGTCCCGTGTCCCTTTAGAGAGGGGCCGAACACGAAGCACTGAAGTGTCTTCGCCAGCTGGGTGACGGTAATGATGACTGAATCGACGCTAGTCTCCACCGAACCGACCTTGATCTTGACGTGACCCTCGCGGGCCTCGCTCTCGGAAGAGTTGTCGTCGGCGGTAATGGTCACGGCCGCATCATCGATGGTTGCATGCAGCCAGTCCCTGTCCGTGCTGACCTCGCGTAGGCCTCCGGCATTGCTGACATAAGGTATTACCAGGGGACTGTTATCGTTGGAAAGCAGTTCCACCGACGTCTTGTCCACGTGTACGCTGGCATCCTCGAAGACTCCATCCTGGCGGAAGCGGAAGTCTACCGCCGTTCCGTCGTCTGCAGTTATGCGGAGAACGAAGTACCTTGAATACCCGGCGTTTGCGGCGCAGCCCAGGCTGACACCCTTTTCGTGGGAAGTATGTGTCTTACCGGAAAAATGGTCGTAGAACTCCCTCTCAATGCTAATGTGAGATTCGAACTCAACCCATGCGGGAGCGTCCACCACCTCGGCCGTCCATCCCTGAGAGGATATGGACGAGCCTTCGAGCACCGTCACCACAGCCTCAAACCTGAGTTCTCCTTCGGAAGTGATTCCGTTCGCCAGGAAGTCCACTGGTTTGGGTGAGAGGCTGATGCGGGTGCGGTCCCCGGATGGGGATTCTTCTTTCTGCGCCGAGCAGGCACCTGCAAGGGCGAGCGTCAACGCGAGCAATATTATGTTTCTGAATATAGCTTTCATAATCCGTCCGTATTAGCTCCAGCCTTCGGTCTGCTTGAGTTTGTTGTTCTTGTTGATGGCCGAGTTTGTGAGGGGCCACAGCAGAATGTTGGGGTTCTCCGCCCGGCGGACGGCAAGGTCGGGATTGTATTCCCATATCTTGTCCAGCCGGATGAGAGCCCACCAGATGACGCCTTCGCAGGGGAACTCGAGGAAGTATTCCTTCACGAGGGCGTCCAGCACAGCTCCCTCGGAGACATCGGTGTAGAAGTTGGCCTTGCCGTAGGCCCTCTTGGCTATAAGGTTGAGCGACGAGAGGGCTCCGGTGTAGTTCTTACGATAGTACTTCACCTCGGCGTCCATCATAATTAACTGGGCGGCGCGATAGTAAAGCAGGTCGCAGTCGAGCACCACGTTGGCGGTACCCGTCATCTCGCCCAGGAACTTGTTGGGCCAGCTGAGTATGCGGCCATCGTCCTTGCCGTAGTTGCCTATTCCGAGGTTGGTGGCCACGCGCTTGTCGCCGTTGGTGCTCTTGCTCGCCTGCAGGATGTCCACGAAGTTCTGCGAATAGCTCCACCACTGCGTCTTGTAGAGAGGAACAGGATTGTTGCGGTACTTATTCTCCACCACCGTGGAAGGATGGTAGAAGAAGAAGTAATACCCTCCCAGAAGCTTCTCCGTCTGGTTGTTATTGAGAGCGAAGATAACCTCCTTGTTCTGTTTGTTGGTGCGCGAGAACACGTCGCCGTAATTGTCCAGAAGCAGGGAAGAATTGATGGTGAAATGCGAGAGGGCATCTTCGGCCATTGTCAGATACCCGTCTCCCGCCTTTTGCGTGCTGTACATCCAGAGGGCGAATTCCGCCTTGAGGGCATAGAGCGCCGCGGGCGTGGCGAAGTAACTGTCGCTGCCAAGCTGGTTGGCGTGTTTTTCGGCTTCGGTGATATCCTTTTCTATCTGCGCCAGCACGTCGGCAACTGGAGTTCTCACCGGGTAGGTTTCCTCCTGATGAGCGGACTCCACTGGAACCAGCACCAGAGGAACGTCACCCCAGAGCCTTGCCGCCCAGAAGTAGCAGTAAGCCCTGGCGAAGAGGGCCTGTCCGAGGGCGAAATCCTTCTTCCCGGTACCCATGGTGACTCCGGGAGCGTATTTCAGTACCTGATTAGCCTGGTCGATGGTGCTGTAAAGCGCAGACCAGCTGCATGAGCCGGTGGCGCCGGTCATGGTGCTGTTGAGCACGGCGCGTTTGACCGCATCGGTGCTGTTGGCATCCAGTCCGGGACCCCACATGTAGCTACCCACACGGGCCTCTCCCCAGTAGAACACGTTTATCTCGTCCTGCACGAAGCAGTTGCGCATGCGATAGTAAATTCCGTAAACCGACGATGTTACGTCCACCTCGTCCTGCCACATATTGTCGTAGGAAATGGCGTTGTCGTAACCGAAGTCCAGGAGAAAGTCGAACTTGCTGCAGGAGCTCATAATCACTCCCGCCGCAATAATGCATATTGTTCTGGAAAGTTTCATGGCTTTGATCCTCAGAAAGTGAATTTGACGTTGAAGAGTATCTTCCTGGCCGTCGGCGCGATGCTCGAATTCTCATCGGCACCGGTGCTTACGGTAGAATAGAAGCTGTCGGACGAGCCGGTACCCATACCTGTCTCGGGACAGATGGATCCGCTCACTCCGGTAAAGTAGTAAAGGGTGTTGCCCGTAATGCCGACGGTGCACTTCTTCATGTGAAGTTTGTTAACCCATTTTTCGGGAAGGTCGTACATTATGGAAACGTCCCTTATGCAGAGATAGTCGGCCCTTTCGACGTTGAAGTCCGAGCAGCGCGAGAAGTTGCGGTTGCCGAAGTCGGGGTCGTTGGGGAAGAAGCGCGCGTACTTGGCATTCTTGTCGCCAGGGTACTTCCAGCAGTCGTACACCATCTTGTCCAGGTTGGCGTTACAGTTGCCGAAGTTGTTCTGGAACACGCGGGTCTTCATGTAATTGTAGATGCTGTGGCCGAGCGCGTAATCGAGATAAACCGAGAAGGTCAGCCTCTTGTAGGTGACGGTATTGTTAATGCCGCCGACCGAATGGGGCATTACATTGCCAAGGTAGAACTTATCCTCAGCGTTAATCTGGTCTTCCCCGTTGAGCAGGGCGGAACCGGGACGGTTCTTCCACTCGTAGTCGCCTATGTCCTTGCGGCCGAGTATGCTCTTGCCGTCGGAACGGCGGTAACCTGCCGCCTCGCTGTCGTAGTATGCGGCATCCGCCTCAGCCTCCGACTCGATTATATGGTCTATCTTGTATCCCCAGATGCGTCCGAGGGGCTCGCCCACCGCGGTTCCGCCAAAACGCTCGCCGCTCTCGCTCATGGTGTAACCTCCTATGCGCCATGCGGTCTTGCCGTTAAGGTCGGTGTATTTGTATTCATCCGGGAGGGTGAGCACTTCGTTGCGGTTGAAGGCGTAGGTAAAATCCGTCGACCAGACCAGGTCCTTCTTCTGGATATTGACCGTGTGCAGTTCGAGCTCGAAGCCGTAGAAGCGGGCGCTTCCCACGTTGGCCTTGGCCGAACCGAAGGTCCCGGTGTCGGGCAGCGACACGTTGTAAATCATGTCGTACGTTACCTTATTGTAATAATCGGCAAGGAAGCGTATCCTATCCCGGAAGAAGCTGGCGTCCACACCCAGGTCGAGCTGGGAAGTGGTCTCCCACTTGAGGTCGCGGTTGAGCATCGCCGAAGGCACTATCACGCTCTGCCCGGCATAAACGTTAGCCGTGGAGAAGGTTCCGTAGGTATCTGCTACTCCGATGCCGTTATTTCCGGTAAGACCGTACGAAGCGCGGAGTTTGAGGAGATTGACCTTCTTGGGGTCGACGTTCCAGAAAGGCTCCTCGGAGATAATCCAGGCCAGTGACGCGGAAGGGAAATAGCCCCAGCGGTTTTCGGGAGCGAACTTGCTGGATGCGTCGGAACGCATAACGGCGGATACTATGTAACGGCCGTCGTAGTCGTAGCTCGCCCTGGCGAAGAACGAGAGCAGGGCCTGCTCGTAGTCCTGGTTGGATGCAGTGAAGTTGATACCGGACTGCAGGAGGGGGACCTTGTCGGACTCGGATCCGGTAGCGTTGGCCGTCAGGTACCAGTAGCGCCAGTAGGTGTAGTCGGTTCCGGCCGTGGCGTCGATGCCGTGGCGGCCGAACTTCTTCTTATACGCCAGATACGCCTGCACGTTGTTGCGATGGGTCTGGGTGCGGGTCTCGGTGGTGCTGCGGCTGGTGCCTGAATAATAGTTGGTGGTATTGTTGCGCTCACCGTACGCGTAATAACTGCCGCGATAGTCGTTGTTGAAAACGGTGTACTGGCCGACCGCATTCAGGCCGTCAATTATGTTCCACTTCAGGTTCATGTTGAAGGAAGTGCGGTCGTTGGCGGTCTCGCGGTCGTAGAAGGCCTCATAGAACGACGCAACCTGCTGGGCCACGTGCGTGCCTCCGGTAAGCCAGCGGCCTTCGGAGTCGTAATCGCGGTGGGTCGGAGCGAGGGTAATTCCGCGCCCGATGGCATTGTAGTAGTTTCCCGTGAGGGGATTCTTGACTATGTGCGAGTAGTCGAAGGTGGTGGAGGCCTCGAGCTTGCGGGTGATCTTGAACACCGTGTTGGCGTGGGCGGTATAGGCCCGGTTGCGGCTCATGGCCACTATGCCTTCGTCGTCGAGATAACTCATGGACGCCATGTAGCGTATGTCCTGGTTACCACCGTTGACGCCTACGTATTCCTTGTGCCAGAGGGCATCGTGGAACCACTGCCCCTGATAGTCGGTGCTGGAGAAAGTCAGCACCTTGGTTTCGTCGATGGGGTCGTACATCCACTCCCATCCGTCCGGGATATCCTCCAGTTTGTACGCATACTTGGTGGTGTAGATCGACGATTCGCTGTTGCCGGTACCGGCGCTGTAAGAGCCGGAGAGGAAACTGGCGTAGGTAAGGTTGGGTGTGGGAGTGGCGTTGAAGGTGTTGTACATCACCGGACGGAGGAAGGAAAGATACTCCCTCGCGTTCATCATATCCCAGAGGCGGGAAGGCTGCTGTATTCCTATCTGGCTCTCGAAAGTCACCTGAGCCCCCTTGGAGGAGTTGCCTTTCTTGGTGGTGACGAGAATAATACCGTTGGATGCACGGGCACCGTATATACCTGCCGAGGCAGCGTCCTTAAGGACCTCAATGGACTCGATATCGTTGGGGTTGAGGTCGCTCATGTCGCGGTTGATACCGTCCACTATCACTACGGGGTCGTTGCCCAGATTTATGGAAGATCCTCCCCTGATGAGCATACGCGGAGCCTCGCCCGGGAGGGCATTGTTGGTGGCTACGCGAAGACCCGGGACCTTGCCCTTGAGGGCGTCGCCGACCGAGGCCACGGGCGCGTTGTAAAGGCTGGCGCCGTCCACCTTGGAGATGGAGGTAGTGAGGGTTTTGCGGTTCTGCGTACCGTAACCCACTATCACCACGTCGTCCAGCATGTAGTTCGAGTCGGACATCACTATGACGTAGGGCGATGGCTCGTCGCCGCGAAGGTGCAGCTTCATGTCGGAGTAGCCGATGAACGACACCACGACGTCGGCAGGGAACCTGACTCCCACCAGCTCGAAGTCGCCGTCCAAGCCGGTGATGAAACCTCCCTGCTGGCCTTCCACCTTGAGGGCCGCTCCAGGAAGCGGCTCTCCGGACGAATCGGTCACCTTCCCCTTGAGGTTACGTACGGTGCCGCCCTGTGCAGCTGCGGAAAGGCAGCCGAGCAGGAGGAGCATCGACAGTACAAGGATCTTTCTCATAAAAAGCTTGTTTGAAGCTACTGGGCAAGGACGGCTCCGGTAGCGGCATTTCCGCTGCCTACCGCCAGGTCGGCGACATTAGCCGAAGTGAGCGTCGTTCCGTTGACGCTGCCGCCGAGTACGGGAGAAGTCACGCTGCCGTTATTGACGCCCACCGCACCTCCAACAGCTCCTGCAGCATTCTCCACCGTGCGGACTATGGCGCATACGGATGAGTCGTCCGCACTGGATGCATACGCCAGGATACGTCCACCGATACCTCCGATGCTCTGGCTGGAAGAGGTGCTTCCGTTGTTGATGAGCGTGAGGTTGCCGGTATTGGAGTTGCCCGACATTGCCAGCAAGGTGGTGTTCGCCGTATTCGAATTGCTGAAGCCTATGATTCCTCCTACGTTCAATCCGGCGCTGTGTGCCGTGGTATTGGTCATCTCGAGTCGTACCGCTCCGCTGTTGCTGCAGCCCTGGATGGTGGTGAGCGACGATTCCTGCTCGCCGATGATTCCTCCGCAGGCCTGCCAGTTGGCGTTTGCGGCGGTGCGCGAAATGGTGACGCTGCCGCTGTTGGTGCAGTCCTTGATCAGATGGTTGGTGGGACCGTTCTTTCCACGCATGGTTCCCACGATGCCACCTATGCAGTTGACCTGGTTGGCATTTGCGGAAACCTTGCCGCTGTTGGTGCAGTTCTCTATGGAAGAACCGCCGGCACCGTTCGCATAGAAATAGCCCGCTATGCCGCCTGCAAAGACCTGCTGGCCATTGTCATTCTCATTGTCCAATTTAACTTCGCCGCGGTTCTCGCAGTTCTTGATTTGGGTGGAAGTCCCGCGTCCTGCTATGCCGCCTATGCCATAGGTGGACAGGCCGCTGCTGGTAATGAGACCCTCGTTGATGCAATCCTTGATGAGGTCGCCGGAGGTGCCGTTGCCGTTAAGGAAACCAGCTATACCTCCCATCCAGCAACCATTGGCCTTGGCCCCGGAACTGAGAGTGATGGTGCCGTCGTTCGTGCAGGATTCGATGTGCGCTATCCTTGCCCCAGGAGCGTTACCCACTATGCCTCCAAGGCAGGCCGTGTAAGAGTCGGCGGAAGATATATTGCCATGATTGTGGCAATCCACTACGGTTACAAACTCGGGCGAAGGCACGTCGCAACAGGCGACGATTCCACCCAGAGATGTTTCCGCGTCTACTTTCTTGCTGCTGAGAGGAGCCGATACACTGCCGTAGTTGATGCACTTTTCGACAGTGACAGGTTTTACGACGGTGCCTGCCACGCCGGCAAGACGCGTCTTGAAAGTACAACTGGCATCCAGTGATACGGGAATGAAGTTGGTAACATTCTTCAAATCACCACCGAGGCGTGCCACTATACCGGCATAATGCCACTCGCCGTCGTCGGAACCCTTGAGACTTATTGAGCTCACTCCGTCCTGAGTGTTTCCGTCGGCGGAACCGAAGACGACATCACTCATGGTGCCGGTCATATTGTTGAAGAATCCGGCATTGCCGGATGAGGCGGAAACGACGAGATTATAGATGCGGTGGCCTCCTCCGTCGAAAGTACCGTAGAAGTTTGCCGGAGACCATTCCATATCCTTCATGTCGATGTCCGCAGTGAGGGTTACCTTGTCGAACTCCGTCCAGTTTTCCCGTACGGCGAACCAAGCGGCCATGTCGTCCGGGCTGGATATTGTATAGGTGGAAGCCGATGAATACTCCACCTCCGAAAGCCTTAGCACCTCACCAGCCTTCAGAGCGACGGTTTCGGTAATGCAGGTCCTGTCGCCCGCAGGGGCGAGGAACTGAACTGCAAGGCCTTCCTCGAAATAACCGGGGACCATGGCCACGATGCCCTTGGACTTTCCGGCTTCCGGTGTGAATACCACCTCGGCAAGCTCGGCCCCTTCCCTGACGGCACCGGTAACCGGATCGACGGAAATCATTCCCGCCAGACCCTCGGACTTTGATCCGCGGATCTTAACGGCGGTTACACCTTCCTCTATTTCCACCTCGACGTAGGCAAGTACATGGCTGAGATCAATGGTGCTGTCCGCAGTCGCCTTGCCCACCGCAAGAACGGGTACACCGGCCGATCCCTGTTCGGAGGGAACCGTCATCTCGGCCCCCGAGGACGACAAATCCTCGATCGAGTTAAAGGGGAAAGCGGCGAGGCATCCGGCTACCTCGCCGCGGACTTTCCCTTCGAATATGCCTCTCCCGTTCTCGTATTGCTCGGCGGTAAAACGGCCCGTACCGGAACCGTCGTAAACCGCAAGGGCCTCATCGGGCGATATCAGTACGTCGAGATCATCGGACAGGCTTGTCCTGACAAGGGCTTCGTACTTAAGGGCAGGGAGGGAGACTTTGAACCGGACCGTTTCGGACGCTGCGGGCCCGGGGGTCGGGTCCGCAGATTCCGAAACGTTGTCTTCCTTCTTGCACGAGGCGAGCACGAGCAGCGCTATCGCCGGGAACAGGA
>CAMHTE010000053.1 GCA_946187975.1 uncultured Bacteroidales bacterium
AGGATGGCGAAACGCACCACATACACGAAGAGGTCAGTGAGGGCCAGAATCCATACCACGGGATTCAGGAACACCTTCTGCAAAAGAAACTTGCGCCATTCCTTATTGTCTTTGCCCTTGCTCTCGTCCAGTTCTCCCTCAACCCTGGGCAGCTCCGGCAGACCGACGGACTTCGGCGTGTCGCGAAGCGTCGCTATAATGAAAAACACTCCGACCAACGCTATGCTCGCGGGCACCCAGAAGCAAAGCTGCCAGCTGGTGAGATAGCCGCAGATTACGGCTGCAACGAACGCGCCGACGCTGTGGGACGTATTCCAGATACTCATCTTGGTAGCCAGTTCGTGAGGAGGCACCCAGCTTACCATCAAGTGGTTGCAGGGAGCGAAACCACAGCCCTGGAAGATCTGGTTTATGATATACAGCACCGACATTATGGTTATGAACCCGCCTATGAAATCGGGACCGCCTTCCGCTCCGGTAAACAGCGTGGTAAGTTTGTCGGTCCATCCGAAGAGGAAGTTGACCGCCACGCATATGCCGAGGCCCACAACCAGATGCCAGCGCGCGTTGGTACGGTCTCCGATAACGCCGTTTATCAGCTTGGATATGCCGTAGAGGATACCGCCAGCCGAGATGATGGCACCGAACTGGGCCTTTGTTATGTCAGGATACTGTTCCTGGATAAGGGGGATGGCAAAGGAGAAGTTCTTACGTACGAAGTAGAACATGGCATAGCCTATCATCGAGCAAATGATAACCCTCCACTGCCAATAATTAAAAGAGTGCTTTGTGGTTTTCATACTTGTACAAAGATACGAGAAAAATTGTTAACTTAGTGCGTTAATTCCTTTGTAATTATGAAAGCTATCCAATTCGGCGCAGGCAACATCGGCCGCGGCTTCATAGGAGCGGTACTCCACGAAGCAGGTTACAGCATCGTATTCGCAGACGTCGTCCAGGACCTTCTGGACAGGATCAATAAAGACGGCAAATATACCGTACATATCAGCGACCATAACAGTTACGACCTCGTCGTGGACGGAGTGCGCGCAGTCAACTCCGGAAGCGAGGATGCAGTACGCGAAATAGTTGACGCGGACATCATCACCACGGCGGTGGGACTCCGCATTCTCAAGTTCGTCGCCCCCACTATCGCTAAGGGTCTCATCGCACGTATGGAGGCCGGAAACGACAGTCCCCTGAACATCATGGCTTGCGAGAACGGACTCCGCGCCACCAGCCAGCTCCGCGAACTCGTATTCGCCCAGCTGCCCGAGGAAGTGAAGGAGTGGACCAAGACCGTAGTCGGATTCCCCGACACCGCCGTGGACCGCATAGTTCCTCCCGTACGTTGCGAGAATCCCCTGGACGTAGCTGTGGAAGAATTCTATGAGTGGGACGCCGAGGAGGCCAAATTCGTGGGTTCCTTCCCGGACGTCGAAGGCCTCACCCCGGTAGACAACCTCGAAGCCTATATCGAGCGCAAGCTCTTCACCCTCAATACCGGACATGCGGCAACGGCCTATCTCGGCTTCATCCGCGGATACAAGACAATTGGGGAAGCCATCAACGACCCTGTCATAGCAGCTACGGTAAAGGAAATAATGCAGCAGAGCGGACGCGGACTTATCCGCAAGTTCGGCTTCGATAAGGAGGCCCACTTCGAGTATATCGATACCATACTCCGCCGCTTCAACAACCCCTTCCTACAGGACGACGTGCTCCGCGTGGGACGCGATCCTCTCCGCAAGCTCTCGGCCAACGACAGGCTGGTCCTTCCCATGCTCACGGCAAAGGGATACGGACTCCCCTACGACAAGCTCCTGCTCGCCATCGGAGCCTGCCTGCACTTCAATAACCCCGATGATCCTCAGAGCGTAGAAATGCTCAAGACCATCAGCACGGACGGCGTGCGGGCGGCCATGAGCAAATTCTCGGGTATTGAAGATGCGGCTCTCCTGTCGGAGATCGACGACGCCTACGCGAAAGCCGAAAAGATTTAGACTTCGCGCTTCTTCAGACGCTTTTTACGGAACTCGGTTCTTCTTGAATCGAGTTCCGCTTTTATACGCTCCATCTCGGCGGTAAAGCGGTCTTTGTTACGCAGAACAAAGTTCTCGACATAGACCGCCGCGGATGCCAGAGCAAAGTATACCATACCCTGGATGGTGAGCGCACGTATCAGGGGACGGACAGTGGCGAGGTCGGCGCCTGCCGTATTCAGGTTGATGAAAGCCTGGCAGCCGAACGTGGAAGGTAGCAGGTACGAGAAATACTTCCAGAAAGCCGGGAAGGCACTGGTAGGCCAGCTGAATCCCGTCAGGAACACACATACCGGCGACATGAACAGCAGCAGAATGAACACCGACTCGCGCCGCACTATGAACGTGCTCCAGGTCATCGCGAAGAAAACGCATACGCTCACGAAGATCGAAACCAGCAGCAGTATATCACCGAAGCTACCGCGCTGAGGGAAGCCGAACACGGCCGGAACGATACAGGTCACATAAATGCCTATTATCATGAAAATCAGCCAGTAAGCAAGCCCCCGGCCAAGCACCACCCTGCCCACGCCGTGCCCTTCCATGGTGTCCGGCAGGCTTGCGAAACTCCGGTTCTCCTCACGCATGGTTCCCACGGACAGGCACATTCCGTAGAACATTACCTGCTGTATAATCAGCATCAGTATCGCCGAGAGGAGGAAGATGCTGTAAGAGAAGGCCCTGTTGTAGGGATTATTGTCTTCATATGGGATGGGCCGCACGGCCTGCTCCGCCTCCTGGGCGGTAAGTCCGGACATCTCGAAGCGCTCTATCTTGATATTGTTGACCTCCTCCAGCATCACGAAGTTGGTCGCCATCATCAGGTTCTTGAAATAAAGGAAACTGCTCATGTCGCAGTAAATCGACAGAGTCGCGGTTTCAAGCCTGGCGAGGCGCTCTCCGAAATCGGCGGGGATGTATATTATTCCGTTCACCTTGCGGTCGCTGAAGAGTTTCTTCGCCTCCTCCATATCCATGCAGCGGTACGATAGCTGCACCTCACGGGTAGCGTCCACCTCGCGCAGATAGCGGCGGCTGTCAGCACAGTCAGCCCTGTCCACCACGGCTATCGGTATCTCTTCCAGCATACCCTTGCTGTACACGTAGTTATACAGTATCGGATAGAGGAATCCTGCTGCAACAAAGATTATCATCACCCCACCGTCGTGAAGCACGTTGTGCAACTCGAGGTTGAAGATGTGAAGCGCATCCCTGAACCAGCTTTTTATTCCGTTAGTTGCGATCATAATCCAGATGAATATACGCGTGTTTCAGCCTCCGTATGCAGATCAGCGGAGCAAGCAGGAACAGGAGCAAAACAATGACATAGGGATACCATCCTGCAAAGCCCGTCCCGAAGATTCCCTCCTTTATGTAGAACATGTAATAATAGCGGAGAGGATACATGAAAGACAGGCCCCTGATGCCGGCCGGCAGAGCCTCTATAGGCAGGGTGAAGCCCGTAAGCGAGAGTCCCAGCACAGTGTACAGGGCCCCGACGCTGAGGGCGAAACGGCAAACCGGTACCAGACCTATTATGGTTACGGCTATGGCTTCGCAGGCAATCACCATCAGGAACATGGCGAGCATCATGTTGCCGAGGCTTCCCGCCAGGGGGAAGTGGCACCATTTGTACAATATTACCTGAAGGTTCCAGCCAATTATGGTAAACAGCAGCGTGTAGAGGAGCATCTTGCCGATAATCGCGGCGTAGATGTCGTGTCCGGTGAGATCGAGCAGATGCCTGGAAGTGCCGTATTTAAGTTCGGTTCCGAGAGAATAGATAAAGACTATCACTATCACCATCTGCAGCATTGCCGGAAGCATCATATTGGCAAGGTAGGCGCCATAGTTCATGGTGGCGTTGCCTATCTGATGGACGTCTATGTCTACCGGGCGAAGCATGCCCGGAATCATCGCCTCGCTCACCCCTTTCATGCGCAGCACTTCCCTCTGCACGGCACCCGCAGTCAGGTTGATCATCATGAGGATATCCTTCCATGCGAGCGAACCTCCGAGGAAATACAGTCCGTTAATATAGAAGCTGAACGTAGGCTGGCGCTGGGAAAGGATGTCGCGGTCGAATCCTTCCGGAATCACGCAGATGGACGTGACCAGGCCGTTCTGCATTGCGCTCCTCGCCTCGGCGAACGTATCGAAGTATACGACGCGTCCCAGCTGGGTGGCGTCCAGCTGACGGCAGAAGTTGCGCGAGGTGGACGACATGTCGTTATCCACTACGGCTATGGGCACGTCCGCAGGAACCCCGTCCTTGAGGAAGGTGAGGTAGAATATGGTGCAGAACGCCATCACGAATACCGTTCCCACCAGATATATGGGCCTTTTGACCCATATCCTGAGTTCGCGCTGCAATACTGCGTATGTTTTGGGCCAGAATCCCATCTTACCTTTCATTAACTACCAGTACGGTCATTCCGGGACGCAGTCCATCCACGGGAGCGTCGGGAACTGCACGTACTTCGAAGGTCTTGGCATCATACATATCGGTTTCCTTGGTTGCCTTCCACGTAGCGTATGACTCGCGCACAGCCATGTAATTGACTGTAGCCGTGAGGGTCGCGCCGTCGAGGGCCGGGACGCTCAAGGTGAGCTTGTCTCCTACGTTCATGCCGTGAAGATAATCTTCCCGTATATTGAAGGTGAACCAGATGTCGGCGAGGTCGGTTATGGTCATAACGGGAGAACCCTGCCCCACCAGTTCCCCTGTGCGGGGATATACGTTGGATACTATTCCGTCCGCAGGTGCGGTGAGATAGAGCTCCTTAAGGTACGAATTCACTTCCTGAACGGCACCGTCAGCCTGGTCCACAAGGGCCCTGGCAGCCTGCTTGTCTTCCTCGCGGGCACCGGCCACGGCCATGTCGTACTGGCTCTTCGCGGCCTTGCACTGCGCCACGGCGGCATCGTAACGGGCCTTGGTCTCGTCGTATTTCTGGGCGGCTATCACCTTCTGGTCGTAAAGGTTCTGCACCCTTTCGAACGACTTGCGCATAACGTCTTCCTGCACGATCGCCTGCTGCCAGAGTTCGTAGGCACCTGCGATCTGCTCCTTGCGGGCACCGTTGCCTGCCTTTGCGCTCTGGGCCTGGGCCGCGCTGCGTGCGGCTCTCGCCTGCGCCAGTTTAGCCTTCACCTGAGGCGAGTCGATGAACGCCAGGGTATCGCCCTTGCGCACGGAGGAGCCCTCGCGGCAGTACAGTTCGGTCACGTGACCGGGAACCATGCACGAAACCCTGTATTCGGTAGCCTCAACCTCTCCCTGTATCACATGCGGACGGGGTCTGCTTACCAGATAGCCAAGGAAAGCTATCAGCAGCACTATTACCACCAGGGCACATACGCCCACGATAAGATTGTAATTCTTCTTTTCCATATCTGTTGTTTTTTATTTGCTTTCGGAATAATTGCCGAGCGCCTGCTTCAGCCTGGAACTGTTCATCTGCACCTCGATACCGGCGTCGATGTATTCGGAATGTGCCTTGAGCCATGCCGTCTGGGCCGCAAGTGCCGTATTGGCATCTATCACCCCGGCCTCGAAGCCCACCGTCGCCATACGGAGGTTCTCCTCCGCACTGTCGAGATTGGCTCCGGACATCTCCAGGCGCTCCAGCGCCTCTTTCTGCTGCTGGCGCAACTGCGTCACCTGCATATTGATCATTTCGCCCGCATCCTGATATTTACTGCGGTAAATAGTGGCTTCGGCCTTCGCCTTACGGGTTTTCTGCAGGGCTTCGGTTCCATGGAATATCGGCACGCTGACCACCACTCCGGCGGTCCAGTTGGTACCCCAGTCCTTGCGGAAGCCATCGTTCATATTGGGATTCATGACAGCGTAGTTGGCCATGAGAGCAACCTTGGGGAGCATTTCGGCGCGGGCCATGTTGACCTTCTGGTCGTATATCTTTGCTGCAAGGTCCAGCCGGCGTGTTTCGCTGCGCGAAGCCAGGACTTCCTCGATGCTCTTGTCCGGCTCATCCATGGGGAGAGGAACGGTCTCGAGGTTTTCGTCGGCCAGGATGATGTCGCTGTCGAGCGGCAGGCCTATGCGCTTGCAAAGGAGCATACGCGACAGTACAAGTCCGTTGGCGGCCTTGGTGAGGGCCATGTCGGCCTCATTGCTCTTCACCCTCACCGTCAGGGCATCGGATTCGGTAGCCACGCCTTCCTTCACGGATACCTCCACGTTGGACAGCATGTTACGAAGCAGCTGAGAGTAAGACTGGGCAAGTTTCAGTTTATTTGCCACCGAAACCACCTGCCAATATGCCTCGTCCACACCAACCAGGGTTTCGTCGCGGTCGCCCTCATACTCGAGCCTGGCCAGCTCCTCGGCATAACGCGCCATCTTGTTGGCGGCGACTATCTTTCCGCCCATGAACAGCGGCTGCTGAAGGCTCACCGCACCTATATAAAGGTTGGAAATATCAGGGTGGGTCTTATCTTCGAGCGTCCCGTCTATTTCGGTGCCGATGCGGTTAAGTGCGGTTTCGAAGTCGAGCCCTTTGATATCGGTGAATACTTTCTGCCAGAGGGGGCTGGACGCAAGTTCCGCGGCCGTGGCAGGGTTCATCGCAATTTCGGTATAAATCTCGGTAAGTTTGGATTTGAAGGCGTTCTGGACCGTCGTACCCATACCGCTGAACTGGGGGATGGTGCCGGATTCAATCAGGGCGAAGTCGCCTCCGATATGCTGCCATGTTCCATAGGCACTGACCTTGGGGAAATAATTGGCGGCAGCGATCTTACGGTCGTATCCTGCCATCTCGAGTTTTGTGCGCTGCTGCTCCAGGGTCTTGTCGGCATTAATCGCCATCTGGCGGCATTCGTCGAGGGAGAGGGTACGCTGCGCTCCCAGATGCACGGGAAGCAGGACCAGCAGTACCATGAGAAATCTCTTCATATCTATAGTATTTATATTCATTCTGTGACTCGGGCAAACATGCAAAATACCTGCCTTTATTAGACCAAAATGATATAGTTTAGGGTGGTTTTGTTTCTTTTTGGTCGAATTTATACCCCTAAATACACTTTATGGCCTATTTTAGTTATATTTGGGTCGCTTTTATATGGGCATCATGCAGGACGGTTTGCATCAAATAGGACTGAAAGACCTCCAAAAACACTTTCCGAATCCGATTTCCGACAATTTGTCGGACGATTTCTACATTTCGGAAATAGAATCCGGAGAAGCCAGGCCCCTGCTCGAGGAGCCATGCCGTTTCAATGGCTATATGGCAACTTTCTGCCTGAGCGGCAGCATCTGCGTCGAAGTCGACCTCAAACAGTACAGGATAAGCGAGAATACCGTACTCGTCACTATTCCCGGTAACATAGTCCGGGTCAGCAAGGAAGAAGCAGGAGACGGCGGGCACTTCATCACCATGGCGGTATCCCAGAACTTCATCTCTTCCTTCCGCCTGGATTTGAGCCATCTTTTAAAGGAAAGCCTCGACATCCTGCACAATCCCTGCTTCAGCATACGTCCCCACGAGCGGGAAGTCCTCGACCGCTATTTCGAGCTTATCAGCACCCTGATAGCGGCCAATCCCAAGGATCTGAAGGAGATACTCCGCAACATTGTATCGTCGGCCCTGTATTATGCTGGCTCGGTATGGTCCGTCCGCCTTGGAGAAACCCCGCGTATCGATGCCAAGACCGAAGGCTCACCCCGCGCAAAACTCATATTCGAGTCGTTCATACGTCTGGTCATGGAATACCATACCCGGGAAAGGGGGATGGCCTTCTACGCCGACAGGCTCTGCCTATCGCCCAAATACCTTTCCAGGCTGATACGCGACGTGAGCGGCAAATCTGGCCCCGACTGGATCGATTCCTTCGTCATTCTCGAAGCCAAAAACATGCTCAAGAATTCCGAAATGCCGGTCAAACAGATAGTCTACCGCCTGCATTTCTCCAATTCTTCGGTTTTTTACAAATACTTCAAAGCCCACACGGGATTAACGCCCAGCGCCTACCGCGGGCAACCATCAGATAAATGATTTATGTCAAATAAAGACCTTCTACTGGAAAAACTGCGCAGCGGCGCTCCGGTATCGCGCAAAGAACAGATCAAACTGGCGTTGATGCTGGGACTTCCGGCAATGCTCGCCCAACTCGGCACGATAGTGATGGAATACATCGATGCCGGAATGGTCGGGCGTCTGGGTTCCGGACAGGCCGCAGCCATAGGACTTGTGGCATCTAGTACCTGGATTTTCGGCGGCTTCTGCTTTGCAACCGCGTCCGGCTTCTCGGTGCAGGTATCGCAGCTGATAGGCTCCCGCAACTACGCCAAGGCACGCGAAGTGATGCGCAAGGGTTTTACCAGCGTGCTGATTTTCAGCCTGGCGCTTGCCGCGATAGGTCTGGCCATAAGTCCCTTCCTCCCCCACTGGCTGGGAGGAGAGGACGCCATCTGCGCTGATGCCGCCGCTTATTTTGCCATCTTCTGCGCCTTCCTCCCCGTAATGCAGATTGCCGTTACTGCCTGCTACATGCTGCAAGCCACGGGAAATATGAAGGTTCCGAGCATGGTGGAGGTGGCCGCATGCGCCCTCGATGTCGCCCTCAACTACCTGTTTATCTACGTACTGGGAATGGGCGTGAAGGGAGCTGCCATAGGCACCGGCCTCGCAACCTTGATCACCCACGCCTTCGCGCTCTGGTACCTGTTCGTACGCTGTCCCGAGCTTAACATCTTCCAGGACAGCAGTTCCTGGATGCCCGATGTGGTATCACTAAAAAACGCCTTCGGAATAAGCGGGCCCATGTGGCTTCAGAATATTATCACCCGCGGAGCATACGTGATGAGCACGATAATAGTGGCTCCCCTGGGCACTATCGCCATAGCCGCCAATTCCTTCGCCATAACGGCGGAGAGTTTCTGCTACATGCCAGGATACGGACTCAGCGACGCAGTCACATCCCTCGTGGGCCAGAGCATTGGAGCCGGACGGAAGGATCTTGCGCGGAAGTTCGCCTTCATAACCACGGGCCTCGCCGCTGCGATGATGACTACGGCCGGAATACTCATGTTCATTTTCGCACCCCAGATGATGGGGCTGCTCACCCACGACCCCGAGGTAATCGCCCTGGGAGTCAAAGTTCTCCGCATCGAGGCCTTCGCCGAAACGCTGTACGCCGTTTCGATCATTGGATACGGCTCCTGCGTGGGCGCCGGCGACACCATGATCCCGATGATACTCAATTTCGGCAGTATGTGGGTAGTCCGCATCGGCCTGGCACTTATTCTTACTCCCCGCTTCGGTCTCGCAGGTTACTGGATTGCAATGTGCACGGAACTCAATGTCCGTGGAATAATCTTCTTCCTGCGCATACGCGGTAACAGATGGATGAAAAAAGTTCTCGTATGACGATATTACGAAATCAGGAATTCGGGGGCGAGAGGCCCCTCTACTGCAGCCACGGGCTTGAACTGCATGGCTGCACCATTCACGCCGGAGAATCGGCCATCAAGGAAGGCTCCGATATCCTGGCCGAAGGATGCGTCTTCGAAGGGAAATATCCCTTCTGGGAATGTGACGGGGTTGTCATACGACATTGCACCTTTACCGAAGGCGCCCGTGCTGCCCTGTGGTATGCGCGCAATTACCTCATGGAAGACTGTCTTGTGGAAGCGCCCAAGATGTTCCGCGAACTCAACGGACTGACTATTCGCAACGTGCGCATTCCCAACGCGGCCGAAACCTTATGGGGCTGCATCAATGTAAAAGTTAACGACCTTGAGGCCGAAAAAGGCGACTATATATTCATGCGCTGCTCCGGCCTGGAAATAGACAATTTCCGGCTGCAGGGGAATTACTCCTTTCAGTATTGCCGCGACACCGTAATACGTAACAGCGTGCTCGATACCAAGGATGCCTTCTGGCAGACGGAGAACGTGACCGTTTACGATTCGTTTATCAACGGAGAGTATCTGGGCTGGTATTCTAAGAATCTCCGCCTGGTGCGCTGCCGCATCGGCGGTACCCAGCCTCTGTGCTATTGCGAGAACCTCGTTCTGGAAGACTGCATTTTCGAAGACGACGCCGACCTGGCATTCGAGTATTCGTCGGTACAGGCCACGGTAAAGGGGCATATCGCCTCCGTAAAGAACCCCCGAAGCGGCTCCATCCGTGCCGGCAGCATCGGGGAAATTATCACCGACGCCAACATTAAGGCACCCGGAGACTGTAAGATTATATGCGAATGAAATACGATTTTACCAGCCAGGGCGCACCTCGCGGCACCAATTCCGTAAAATGGGATACCTGCGATCCCGACGTTATTCCGATGTGGGTCGCGGAAATGGATTTCCCCGTGGCACCTTTCATAGCGGAGGCCCTGCACAAACGCATAGACAAGGGCGTTTTCGGATACACCCACGTACCGGACAGCTACTTCGATTCCGTGATTGCCTGGTTCGGCAAACGTCACGGCTGGAGCATCTCCCGCGAACAAATCATTCCCATATCCGGAATCGTTCCTGCGATCTCCGTGGTTCTGCGGGCTTTGAGCATGGACGGGCCGCTGGAGCCTGGAGCGGGCGTGTTGGCCTCGTCTTCGGCAAGGCCAAAGGTCATCATTCATTCGCCTGCTTACAATTGCTTTTTCAGCAACGTACGCAATACGGCCTGCGAACTCAGCGCCAGTGTACTGCAATGGGACGGGGCCTCGCACCGCTATACTGTTGATTGGGACGACTTCGAGCGCCGCTGTTCCGAACCCGGAGTCGCTGCATTCCTCCTTTGCAATCCCCACAATCCCACGGGACGGCTCTGGAGCAAAGAGGAACTCACCCGTATGGGAGAGATATGCCTACGTTACGGCGTTCCTGTCATCAGTGACGAGATTCATTGCGAGATATGCGCCCCCGGCACCGCTTACACTCCCTTTGCAAGCATAAGCCCGGAATTCGCAAGGAACAGCGTCAGCTTCGTCTCCCCCACAAAAGCCTTCAACATCGCAGGCCTGCAGGTCGCAAACATAGTGAGTGCAAACCCCGCTTTCCGCGAGCGCATCGAACGGGTAATCAACGACTGGGAGCATTGCGACGTCAACCAGCTTGGCATCGTGGCACTGGAAGCCGCCTATACCGACGAAGGCGCCGGATGGCTGGACGAAATGAACGCCGTAGTGCACCGCAACTTCCTGCTTCTCCGCGACATGTTCGCCGAGCGCTTCCCCTCCGTGCGCGTGCCCGAACTGGAAGCCACCTACCTGCTCTGGCTCGATTTCTCTCCCCTGTTCTTGGTTGCGGGTGGGGAAGCCGGACGCATAGTTGCTGAGTATCTGCTGGACAAGTGCCACGTCCGTATCAGCGACGGAACCATCTACGGCGACCCCCGCTGCTGCCGTATGAATCTTGCCTGCCCCGAAGCCACCATGCGCGAAGCCCTTCGGCGCATCTCCGAAATTCCGTTCGCAAAAAAGGCCTGATTTGCAAACGGAATTCTTTGGCCGTGCCCAAAATCCCGGTAAATCGGGCACGGAAGCCGAAAAAAACAGAGGGCCGTGCCCAAAAACCCGGCAAATCGGGCACGGAAGC
>CAMHTE010000054.1 GCA_946187975.1 uncultured Bacteroidales bacterium
AAGACGGAAATAATTTGTATTTTTGTTGAATAATAGTAACCACATATGAAAACGATTCACGAATCTGCGAGGGATATACCGGTACGGGCCGAGGTGGACGTGCTGGTGGTGGGCGGAGGCCCTGCCGGCATCACGGCGGCCGAAGCTGCTGCGGGCGAAGGCCTGAAGGTAATGCTGCTCGAGAGCAGGGGTTACCTGGGAGGCAATCTCACCATAGGTCTGCCCATACTTGCTTTCCTCGATATAAACGGCAAACAGTGCATACGCGGACTCGCCCAGAACCTGATAGACAGGCTGGCCGCGAGGGGCGCCGCAACTGGGCACAAGCGCTGCAAGAACCACATGAGTTTTACCATGATCGATCCCGAGGCCGTGAAGGACGTGGCGCTGGAGATTATGAAGGAGAAGGGAGTCGAGGTTCTAATGTATGTTTTTGTGGCGGACACAATTAAAGAAGGCGACGCAGTCAAGGGCGTAATCATAGAGAGCAAGGCCGGCCGCGAGGCCATTCTGGCAAAGACGGTCATCGACTGCACCGGCGACGGAGACGTGGCCGCTCGTGCGGGTGCCATCATGCACAAGGGCGACGCGGACGGCGGAATGCAGCCTCCCACCCTCATGTACAACATGCGCAATGTGGACGTTCAGGCCCTGCGCGATGCAATAGTGCTGCACCACGACGAGTTCGACATGGATGTGATGCCCCCCGAACAGTTCGTTTCGGGTACCTTCATCACCGTGGGACTCCGCACGCAGATAAAGAAAGCGCAGGAAGCGGGAATCGACATTCCCGTCGCCCGTACCATACTCATTACCGGCCTGGCGCCGGACGAGATTTGGGTTAACATGACCCGAGTCAATGGAGTGGATTCCACCCTGCCGGAGAGCTATACCTACGGCGAGGTGACCGCCCGCGAGCAGATGAAGAACGTTACCGCTTACCTCAAGCGCTTCGTGCCGGGCTTTGCAAACGCCTACGTGGATAAGGTGGCGCCCTTCATGGGAATACGCGAGAGCCGCCAAACAGAGTGCCTGTACATGCTCACGGCCGACGACATACTTCAGAGCCGCCGTTTCGACGACTGCGTTGCGGTGGCCGGATATCCCGTGGATATACACCACGCCAAGGGCGGCGACTGTACCATGCTCTTCGGCAAGGATAATTACGACATACCATACCGCTGCCTCGTACCCAAGGGGGTTGAGGGTCTGCTGGTGGCCGGACGCTGCTCGGGCTATACGCACGAGGCGATGGCGGCCACGCGGGTGATGTCCACCTGCATGGCCGTCGGCGAAGCCGCCGGGCGTGCCGCCCGCATCGCCTTGCGCGAGGGCGTAGCCCCGTCGAAGGTCGACGTGGCCGCGCTCCGCAGCGAACTGAAAGAAACGGGAGCATATCTTGGATAATAACCGAAAAAACGATAGAACAATGAAGAAGAACTACGTAATTGGTATCGACTACGGTAGCGATTCCGCAAGGGGAGTGCTCGTAGACGCCGACAGCGGCAAGCAGATAGCCGCCCATACTTCGCTTTACAAGCGCTGGTCCAAGGGAATGTGGTGCGACGCTTCCCGCGAACAGTATCGCCAGAATCCTCTGGACTACATCGAGGCGCTGGAGGAAGTTATGGAATCCATCATCTCCGAGTGCGACGATCCTTCAGCGATTCGCGCAATTGGAATGGACGGCACGGCCAGTACGCCCTGCCTGGTGGACAAGCACCTCACTCCGCTGTGCCTGCTGCCCGGCCATGAGGACGATCCCAATGCCATGTTCGTGCTGTGGAAGGACCATACCGGAGCCAAGGAGTGCGACGAAATCATAGCCCACGCCAAGGGAACTCCCTACCTCAACCACAACGGCAATACTTATTCCGCCGAGCACTTCTGGTCCAAGGCCCTGCACACCCTCCGCAGTTCCGAGGCGCTGCGCGCCGACGCCTGGACCGCAATAGATCTTACCGACTACATTCCTGCCCTGCTTACCGGATGCAAAGACGCGTCCAAGATGCGCATGAGCCATTGCGTTGCAGGAGCCAAGTGGATGTGGGGTGAGGAATGGGGCGGATGGGCTCCCAGGGAGTGGTACACTTCGATCGATCCCATACTCGGTCCCTTCTGGGACCATCTTCCCAAAAACAACTACCAGGTGGACGAGCCTTCAGGGAAACTCTGCCCCGAATGGGCGGAACGCCTCGGCCTCAGCACCGACGTGGTTGTTTGCGTAGGTAACCTGGACGCATACTCCGGATCCATAGGCGCCGGGGTGGCGTACAAGAAAGTAGCCATGAGCATGGGCACATCCGCATGCTACATCTGCTCGGTACCCAACGAGAAGTTAGGCGGCCGCATCATCGACGGCCTGTTCGGACAGGTAGACGGCATGGTCCTTCGCGACCAGACCGGACTCGATGTCGGACTCTCCGCATACGGTGACGCATTCGCATGGTTCAAGCGCCTTCTCAGCTGGGCCGGAGTCACCGATCCCGACAGCATATTGCCGCGTCTCGGCGAAGAGGCGGACAAACTTCCGCTGCGCGTCGATGCTCCGCTCGCGACCGACCACTTCAACGGACGCCGCTGCCCCAAGCTCAGTTCCACCATCACCGCATCCATCATGGGACTCAATCTCTCCACCACGGCACCCGAAATATACTATGCCCTGGTTGAGGCGTGCTCCTTCGGCACCAAGGTCATAATAGACCACCTGGAGGCCAACGGTGCGGAGATTGACGAGTTCGTTGCCGTTGGAGGCATATCGCAGAAGTCTCCTTTCGCAATGCAGATTATGGCGGACGTGCTTGGACGCACCATCAACGTATCCGGCAGCAAGGACGCAGCAGCACTGGGTTCCGCGATCTACGCGGCAACAGCAGCCGGTATCCACAAGTCCGTGGCCGACGCCCAGGCTGTCATGTGCCCTCCCGTCATCCGCAGCTACCATCCCCGCAAGGAACGCCAGGCCGTGCTTGCCAAGAGGTATGCAAAATATCTTGACGCAGTTAAATTCAACGAAGAAGACTGATGGCTGTAATAGACTGGTTGATAGTAGCCTTGTTCCTCGGAACACTGGTTACGATAGGCTACCTCTTCTCCCATAAGAATAAAAACATCACCGACTACTTCGTGGCGGGGCGCTCCATGCCGGGCTGGCTGGTGGCTATCGCCGCGGCCGGCACCACAATCAGCGCCGGTACATACGTGGGGTCGCCGGAACTGGGATTCAACACCAACCTCACGTATGTAATAAACCTCCTGGGTTCCATAGTGGGAGGCGCGCTCGTGGCGGCCATCATCCTGCCGAGGCTCTATAACGCCCGTACGATTACGGTTTACGGATTCGTCGGGGACCGCTTCGGAGAGAAGGCCAAGCGCTATACCAGTTCCATGTTCCTGCTGGGGCAGCTGTTCACCAGCGGATCGCGCCTGTTCATCGCGGCTATCGCGGTATCGGTGATAGTGTTCGGAAGCATACATTTCAACTTCCTCATCTGGTCCATAATCATACTCGGAACCATCGCGACCATTTACACCCTGCTGGGCGGAATCAAAGGCCTCATCTATATCGACGCTTTCCAGACCCTGCTCTTCGTGTTCGCGGGAGTGGTGGCCCTGGTAATGATTTACTGCTCGCTCGAGGGTATCAGCTTCGCCGAGGTGTGGCAGACGCTTACCACCGGAGGTAAGGTCAAGATGCCGGGGGCGGATGCGGCCCTGCTTGCCGACGGCACCCTGCAGGGGTGGACGGAAGGAAGCAAGGTGAAGATGTTCGACCCGTCATTCCGATTCGATCTCCCTTATACCATACTGGGAGGAATGATAGGCGTGGGATTCTTCAAGGTGGCGCAGTACACCACCGACCATGAGTTCGTGCAGCGCCAGCTTGCCTGCCGCAGCGTGGGAGAGGCCGGACGTTCGCTCGTGGTGTCCCAGCTGATTTCGCTGCCCATAGTGCTGGTCTTCCTTTGCATAGGTCTCCTTCTGTGGGTGAAATTCATGCACGATCCCGACGCCGCACGCTTTGCGGCGGCCGACGGAAGCATCTCCAGCTTCTTTACCGACGCACGCGACGTGTTCCCGCAGTATATCAAGAACCACATTCCCGCGGGACTCCGCGGCCTGATGATAGTGGGACTGCTCGCTGCGGCCCTCTCCACATTCAACTCCGCCATCAATGCCATGGCCTCGAGTTTCGTCACCGACCTCTATCTTCCGATACGCAAGGCACACGGCAAGAACATCTCCAGCGACGCCGAGCAGCTTTCGTCCTCACGTTGGATGGTGGCTCTTATGGGTGCGGCCCTTACCTGCTTCGCTATAGTCACGGTGGTGATGCAGCAGAGCAGTGGACTCAACCTGGTGGACTTCGCCACGGGTGTGATGTGCTTCTCGTACGTGGGAATGTTCGGTGTGTTCATGACGGCCATATTCAGCAAGCGCGGCAACCTGCGCAGCGTCGCGGCCGCCCTGATCGCCGGCATCATCATAGTAATACCACTGATGTTCCAGAAGGAATTCTTCGGACACAGTTACATTGCCTGGACCTGGTGGTGCCCCATCGGAGGTGTAATTACAACGGCAATCTGCCTTATCGGTAAACCCGCAAAACAATGAAAAAAGCCTTCCTGCTCATAGCCGCAGCCCTGCTTTGTGCCGCAGCGCTTGCCCAGCCGGCCCGCGACGCCATAGAGGCCAACCGGGAGCTCGCCGGCGGAATCTATTACGTGGACGACTTCTCGTACCGCCCGCAGGCACCGGCCCCGAAAGGATACAAGCCCGTTTATATCAGCCATTACGGCCGTCACGGGGCCCGCTACTTCGATTCCAACGCTGAGTTTACGGCCCTGCACAACCTGCTGGAGGATGCGGCCGCAAAGGACAACCTCACCCCGCTCGGCAAGGATCTGTACGAACAGTACGCCAAGGCCTGGCCGCTCATACGCATGCGCGCCGGGGACCTTACCGATGTGGGCTGGAACCAGCACCGCGGCATTGCGGACAGGATGGTGAAGTCGTTCCCGAAGCTGTTCAAGGGAAAGAAGGTCCGTGTGGAGGCCAGTTCCACCATTGCAACCCGCTGCATAATGAGCATGGCGGCGTTCTGCGAGCGTCTGCAGGAGTTCAATCCCTCGATGGAAATAAACACCATATCGTCCGCGGCCTGCATGGGGGTACTCAATCCCTTTACGGCATATAACCCCCAGATTCAGCCAACGGACGAGGGATACGCCAATAAATACGCGGCCTGGTGGCCTGCTCTCAGGGCGTACTCGGCAAAGGAAGTGGATCCGAAGCCCTTCGCGGCACGCATCTTCCGCGATCCTTCGCGCATGCTGGAGGGGGAGACTGCATCCAAATGCCTCCGCTATGTATATCACATTGCCGCTACCAGGCAGTGCGGTGGTTTCGAAGGCGATTTCTGGAAGTATCTCACCCTGGACGAAGCCTATGCCAAGTTCCGGGAATTCAATCTTAAGATGTATCTCTCCAAGGGCCCGGACACCCTGGTGCAGGGAGGCCGCCAGTGGGCGTTCGTCAACTACTTCATGGAGCAGCTTGTGAACGACACCGATGCCGACCTCGCCTCCGGCGACATCTCCGCCCGCCTGCGTTTCGGGCACGACATAACCATCATCTCGGCCCTCAAACTGCTTGACGTGGAGGGATGGAATGTGTCCGCCCGCAGTTTCGACGAGGTGGCGGACATCTGGCAGCACTACCGCATCCCCATGGGAGCGAACCTCCAGTTCATCTTCTACCGCAACGGCAAGGGCGACGTGCTGGTGCGCGCGATGCTAAACGAGCGCGACCTTCGCTTCCCCATAGCTTCCGACACCGCTCCCTACTACCGCTGGGAAGACTTCCGTGCCTTCGCCATGGAGCGCATCGACTACGCCAAACACATCCTTGCAACGACCAAAGCTCCATCTAAGCGTAAGAAATAATGAAAAGGATTCTCTTCATCATAGCATTCCTGGTCTCCGTCCAGCCGCTTCTGGCAGACGGGGCGTACGACGAAATCCGGGCAGACGTCAACAAGGCGGGAGGCGTCCTGTATGTGGACGATTTCTCCAACAGGGACCTCACCCCCGCCCCGAAGGGCTATCAGCCTTTTTATATCAGCGCCTACATCCGTCACGGTTCCAGGTTCCTTATCCATGAGGAAGACTATGCGATAATAAAGAAGGCCCTCTCCAAGGGCCATAAAGCAGGAATTCTCACTCCGAAGGGAGAAGATTTCCGCCGCCGCTTCGAGGCCTTCCTCCCTACCGTTGAGAACCGTGCGGGAGACCTTGCTCCAAGGGGGCAGCGCCAGCACAAGGCGCTTGCTGCCATGATTTATAACGACTACAAGCCGGTTTTCAAGGGTAAGGACGTGTTCGTGGACGCGCATTCCACCCATGTGGGACGTGCCATCATGAGCATGAACGCTTTCTTCTCCGGTCTCAAAGCCTGCAACAAGTCCATACAGTCGCACCAGAACGCCAGCATGGCCAATCTGGACTGGATCAACCCGCACATGGCCGAGGCCGAAATCAACAGGCCCTTCGACCAGACGCTCCGTCACAACGACGGTCCCTGGTATCCGGAATTCCGGAAGTTCTGCGAGGGTAAACTCCACACTCAGGCCTTCCTTGAGAGCCTGTTTAATGGACCCGCGCCGGTAAAGGACGCCATCCGATTCGAGAGGTCGGTTTTCGAGGTGGCTTCGAACATGCAGGACATGGAAACGGAAGAATCCTTCTGGGATCTCTTCGATCCTGACGAAATCGCCGCCCTTTGGGAGTGCGAGAACCTCCGTTTCTTCATGCTCAAAGGCCGTTATCCTCTGAATTACACCCGCAACTGGAAGATCAGTTGGCCCATCCTGGACAACTTCCTGACGAAGGCTGACGAGGATCTGGCATCCGGAAAGGTGAATGCGCGCCTGCGCTTCGGCCATGACGGCTGCATGATGACCCTGCTCTGCCTCATGGGCGCAAAGGGATGGTGCGAGGAGCACCCGGATTTCAATACGGTTAAAGAGACCTGGCACAGCTGGAATATCCCCATGGCGGCCAACCTCGTGCTGGCTTTCTACCGTAATAAGAAGGGCGGTGACATACTTGTAAAATTCACCCTTAACGGGAAGAACCTGACCCTCCCGCTGGAGGCGGTCGAGGGGCCGTACTACCGCTGGGATGATTTCCGCAGCTATTACCGCGACGTGACGGAAGATGCCCGCGCCTTCATAGAATCATGCGGCCCAGACGGCCGGCCGTATATCCTGTCTGGCAGGGTGAGCTGTGATGGCAAACCCCTCGAAGGCGTCAAAGTCTCCGATGGAGTCAACATAGTAAAGACCGATGCCGACGGCCGCTACGCGATGTTCAGCGACAAGCGCCAGGGCTTCGTGTTCGTAATCCAGCCCAGCGGTTACGTTCCGCTAAGCGCTGACGGCATCAAGCCTGAGTTCTATGCCCGGCTGAATTCCGATGTGACGGCTCCCGAAGTACACGACTTCCGTCTCCGGGCCGAGAATCAGGATACCTACACCATGCTGATGACCACCGACGCGCACCTGACGAACGCCGACTTCAAGCCGGACCAGCAGGCTTTCCGCGAGATAGCCAGGCCCAACATCCTGCTTCAGGCCGAAAAGGCCCGCGAAAAGGGTCCCGTTTATTCGGTGGAACTGGGCGACCTTGCGCACGAACTCTACTGGAAACAGTTCGACTATAACCTGCGCGACGCCTACAGGACCTTCACCGAAGGCTATCCCACCCTGCTTTACTGCGTCTCGGGCAACCACGACAACGATGGAGGAGTGCGCACGGCCAACACCGACCGCGACGCCGAATGGCTTTTCCGCGAGGTCATAGGTCCCGAATACTATGCGATGGAGATAGGCGGCGACCACTGGATCATGCTGGACGACGTCATTTATCGCAACTCAAAGACCAAAAAGAAACTCAATCCCGGCATAGTGGGCGACCGTTCTTACGATAAGGGACTAACACAGGGAGAGATGGCGTGGCTCATCAAATATCTGGAGCCTCTTGCGGACGACTCCCGCATAAAACTCTGCCTGCACGTTCCCATACTCGCCGAGGAGAAGGAGACGGGAACATATTTCCGTAAGAGCCAGGCGGACAGCCTGCAGTCCCTCTTTGCCCGCTTCGGGAAGGTGGAAGTCTTCTGCGGCCACGTACACAAGACCCTCTTCACTGAGGATGAGCGCTATCCCGTGTTCGAGCAGCACGCCCTGCCGGCCCTTTCGGGCAATATGTGGACCCTTTCTCCCGTCGTTACCATGGGAGAGGACGGTGGCCTCGGGGCCGTTTACGTGGGAACTTTCTCCGGAGGAGAATCTTCCTTCGAGCTCCATTCGCACGAGCAGGGGCAGAAGTGGCTCCGCATCTACGATATGAATACGGTGCGCTCGTACTTCTCAAAGAGTGCGGAACTAAAGGCCCTGAGGGAGAAGAATCACGAGATTCCGGATTATACCGATCCCAAGTACGCCAATTGCATCTGGGTGAACTACTGGTACTGGCATCCCGGCGATATCGTGGAGATACTGGAGAACGGCCGTGCCCTCAAGGTGGAAAAGATCACAGAAATGGATCCCCTGTTCGACGTTAACTACAACCTGAACGGACACCATAAGAACATTCCCGGCCGCCGCATCTATTCGGCGAAGGCACGGACCCGCACAGGCAAGGTGCTGGTACGTATCCGCAACAGGGAAGGGGAGATAGTGTACGAAGAGGCGCTGAAGCGCCCGAAGGCCTTCAGCCCTGTTATGCAATAAAGTCTTTGTCCACGTAGTTGAAGATGCTTCCGCAGACGTTTGCGGAGAAGCGAATCGCCGTGGGTATCAGTTTTTCCCAGTCTGCTGCGGAAAGCTTCTGAACGGACTCTTTCGTAAATCCGTCCCTGACCAGGGAATAGAGGGTGCCTGCATTGAAATTGTCGCCGGCGCCTATGGTAGAGACTATTTTCTCCGCCTTCGCTACGGGGAAACTGCGGCATGCTCCCGGAGAGAAGACCGAGGCGTCTTCCGCTCCCCGCGTGCAGATGAAGTTGGGGCAGAGGTGGGCGATGTGCCTGGCATACACCTCCGCTGCGTCATCGCTGCCATAGAGGTATGCAATGTCCTCGGATGAGCCGCGTACTATATCGCTCAGGGCGATGTTTTCTGCTATCTGATCCGGTGTAGCCGGGTGGTTCTTACGGAAATTGATATCGTAATAGACTATGGCTCCGGCCTGTCCTGCGCGTTTTACGAAACTCCGCGTCTGTGGCGCCGTGTCGGGATTGACTGCGAACACGGAACCGAAGAGCACTATGTCGTTCTTGGCAACCGGGGCGTCAGGAACGGGGAAATGGGGTTTTCCGCGATCGCGGAAGAATTCGTAGGTGGCGTTGTTGTTATGGTCCAGTACCGCCAGCGAAAGGGGACTCTGTCCGGAAAAGCGCGTCAACGCGGCATCGCTGATGCGGTTTTCACGCATAAAGTCGGAGATTATTCCGGCTACGGCGTCATCTCCCAGCCACGAAATCATCTCGACCGTAACTCCGGGGATATCCCGGGCGGCCGTGCGTCCGAGGGATACCAGGGCATTGAATACCGAACCTCCGGGCACTGCTCCCAGGGCCTGTCCTTCCTTGATGACGATGTCGAGAACCGTCTCGCCTATTCCGGTTATAGTCCTTTTCATGAAAAAACACAATTCCGCAAAGATGGGGAATTGTGTAAGCAAGTCTGTGGAGATAAGGGGATTCGGACCCCTGACCTCTTGCATGCCATGCAAGCGCTCTACCAACTGAGCTATACCCCCGATTGGGACTGCAAAGATAGTATCTTTTTTGCGACGGCCAAAAAAAAAATACATTTTTTACTCGCGTTCCATCTCGCGGCGCATGTCCTTTTCCTTGATGGACTGGCGTTTGTCGTACTCTTTTTTACCCCGCGCCAGCGCTATGCGCAACTTGGCGTAGCCGTTGTCTGCTATGTAGAGGCGGACCGCCACAATAGTGAGACCCTTCTGCTGAACAGCCTGGTGCAGGTGCCTGAGTTCCTTGCGGTTGAGCAGGAGTTTGCGGTCGCGCGCAGGTTCGTGCGCTCCCCAGCTGCCCCAGAAGTACGTGGCTATGTTCATGCCCTTAACGTACAGTTCCCCGTTGACGAAGTAGCAGAATGCGTCCTGGAGCGAAGCCCTGCCCGCACGGAGCGACTTGATCTCGGTCCCCACAAGCACTATCCCGGCGTCGTAGGTCTCGAGAAACTCGTAATCGAAACCCGCGCGCTTGTTGTTGATTTGTATGCCTGTCTTAGTTTTGGACATGGGGTTGCAAATATACGCAGAAATGCAATTATTGCGAAATAATTTGTATATTGCAGGACATTGTAAACTAATGACTGTTAAACACATTTTAATACAACCATGATCAAAAAACAGATTTTTTACAATTCTCCGGAAGTGTCCGAGACGGAGCTTGAGGCAAAGACCGTTCTTTGCCTGAGCAACTACATTCCGGAAGCGGAATCGGAAGATCTCGAAGATCTTGATTCTTTCGATGCATTATGGTAAACAAAGCTAAAATCAAAAAGACGATGAAAAGTACAAAAGTGTTTCTCGCCGCGCTCATGATTTTGGCGGCGACCGCCTGCACCAAGCAGGAAATCAATGACAGTAAAGATTCCCAGCAGATCAAGCCCGCAGAGAATGTGGTGCTCGTACCCATGAGCTTCAGCGCCTCGGGCGAGGAAGTTGACGGCGTCCGCGCCACTATCGACAACAGCGGCAGTCCCCTCAAGATTCTGTGGGAGAGCACCGATGCGGTTAAGGTTTACGACAACATCGCTCCCTCAACTCCGCACGACTTCAGCGTAACTCCCGGAACTCCCGCCACTGCGGCCACACTCGAAGGTGAGGTTGCCGAAGGCTCCGCATCCTTCTACGCGGTTTATCCCGCGGCCGCGGCAGCCGGAATCGACGGCGGCACCCTCACGGTGACGGTTCCCGCCGCACAGGTAATCCCCAGCGGCAAGAATATCGACCCTGCAGCTATCGTGAGCGTTGCATCCGCTGCCAAGGGCGATGCCCTCTCGTTCAAGAACGTCTGCGGATTCCTCGCCCTGGAAGTTTCTTATGCAAATATCCAGAGCATCACCGTTAGCGGAACCAAGATTGCCGGCTCCGCTTCGGTAGCAGGTGCCACCGGTGTTATCAGCAGCAATGCCTCCGCCACCAACAGCATCACCCTCACGCACGAGGACGGGCTCTTCCCTCTGGGAGTGTATTACATCGCCCTCCTGCCCGGTGAGACTGCAGTCGGAGACTTTGTTGTGGATATGACCCAGGATGTGGCCGGATTTACCGCCACCCGCACCGCTACAAGCGCCGTCGATATCCCCCGCAA
>CAMHTE010000055.1 GCA_946187975.1 uncultured Bacteroidales bacterium
AGTTCTCCACGCGCGAGCGCGGGTTTGAGTATATTGGATGCGTCCATGGCTCCGGACGAGCGTCCGGCTCCCACGAGGGTGTGGATTTCATCGATGAAGAGGATTATCTCCCCCTCGCTCTCGACCACTTCCTTTACTACTCCCTTCAGCCTTTCTTCGAATTCTCCCTGATATTTGGCACCTGCGATGAGGGCGCCCATATCCAGGGAATAGACCTTCTTGCTCTTGAGGTTCTCGGGCACCTGGCCGTTGATTATCTTGGTGGCGATGCCTTCCGATATTGCGGTTTTGCCCACGCCGGGTTCGCCCACCAGGATAGGATTGTTCTTGGTGCGGCGGCTCAGTATCTGCAGCACGCGGCGGATTTCGTCGTCGCGCCCTATCACAGGGTCGAGCTTCCCCTTCGATGCGGCCTCGTTGAGGTCGATGGCGTATTTGCTCAGGAATTCGTATTTGTTTTCCATAGTGTAAACCTCCATATAAAAAACGTCCGCCGGAGTAATTCCGACGGACGTTGGAGCGTCAAATCGTGTTCCAGTGACAAAATGTCACTACTCTGTCGCCTCGGTGGTGGGAGCGCCCTGCTCCACGGGAGCCGTGGGGAATGCAGGCTGCTCGGTCTGGGTAGCGTTGCCAATCTGGTCGGTAATGTCGACTTCGCCGCTACGCTTTCCGGTGGTGAACGAGGCGATGATGGAGACTGCGAGGATGAATATCACGAGACCCCATGTGATCTTTTCGAGAATGTCGGCCGTCTGCCGCACTCCGAAGGTCTGGTTGCCGGCTACGAAGTTGCTGGCGAGACCCTCTCCCTTGCCGTTCTGGAGCAGAACCACTCCGATGAGGAGCAGGCTGGCCAGCACGATGAGGATGGTAAGGATGGTGAATACTGCGTTCATATCTTTATTTATAATTTTTCAATAAGGGACGCAAAGTAACTACTTTTTTCGGGAAAACGCAAACTTAGCCGGGAATAAATTTGCTTCGCCTGTGAGGGATAACCCTGTTCGGCATAAATCTGCGCGAGAGTTTCGGTGCAGAGGTCGGCGAGGCTTCCTGCGGCGTCGTCATCGGAAACAGGCTGCGCCTGAGCGGCGTTTTCTCCGGCCTTCGCGAAGGTAGAGAACACGTTGTCGCCGTCCTTACGCACACGCTCGTACTGCTGCTGCGAGAAGTAGTCGCCTCCGACCACCACCACGCGGCGCTCTTCGCGTATCTCTCCCACTCCGTCGTCGATGTAACTGCGCAGAAGCTCCTTGACGTCTACGTCGGAGTAGTCGGACTTATGCCCTTTATGGGCTAGTTCGGCGATGATACGACGGGACCCCATGTACAGGGCTGCGTCCGCGTAGCGCTCGTCGCTCCAGGCCCCCTCTCCCAACTCGGACATGCGCCGGCAGAGCTCCTTACGGGCGGCCCCGAACCACGGGTAGAGGTTCACCACGCCGTTGAGTTCGTCGAGGTTGAGCTTGGAGAGATCTATGTGTCCGCCGTTTACCATTGTGCCACAGTTGCGTTGAAGAGGTCTTCCACTATCTTGTCGATAATCTCTGTGCAGAGGGCCGATTCCACCGCGTCGAGCGAGTTGGTGGAGTCGTAGTCGGCGTAAGCCGAGAAGTTCTTGTTGCTGAAGCTGTCTTCGGGATACTTGCGGCTCTCGAAGTTAACCTTCACGGTAACCGTAAGACGGTTCTGAGTGGCGACTTCGTCCGCCGATACAGCCGACGCCGCGACGTCGTATCCGATTATCTCGCCCGTAATCTCCAAGTCGCCGTCCATCTCCACCTGCTCCAGGCTTGTCATGCGGCGGAAGCGGGTGCGGATGGCTTCGGAAAGCTCGTTGGCCAGCGTAGGATTAACCCTCAGGGCCTTGTACTCGAAGGTCGGGATGGTGATGGTCTTTACATCCGGCTGGATGTTCGTCCCCGAGAAGGAATAGATTCCGCAACCGCACAGGAAAAGTGCGAGCGCCAGAAGCAGGATTATGGTGCCGTGGTGCTTCATTTCTTTTTGCGGGCTGCTATTTTGCGATAGACCGTGCGTTCGGAGATGCCGAGTTCGGCCGCCGCTTCGCGGATATTGCCCCCGTGTTTCTCGAGAGCCTTTTCGATAAGGTCGTCACTCGCCTTGCGTATGCTGAGGTCTTCCGTCTGTTCCTGCCATTCGGCATCTTCGACACCCGAGCCGGGAGCCGGAGTTACGGGGTGGTCGCTTCCGGAAGGAAGTCCCTTCGCTCCCGCCTCGAGCCTTTCGGTGCGGTCGCGCAAGGTGTCAACTTCCTGCTTGAGATCCAGCAGGGCCTTTACGAACATGCGTTTGTCGTCATCGCTCATGCCTCCGTCGGAAACGGTCGAAGCCACCTGCGGCAGCAGGCTGTCCTTCTCGTCGGGGATGTATTTGGCGAAGTTGCGGGCGTCGAGTTCGATGCGGTCGGATTCGGCGCTGACCGGTTTGGATTCGAGGGCGGTCACCGTCTCGGCCACGTTCTTGAGTTGGCGTATGTTGCCGGGCCACCTGTAGCCCTTGAGCAGCGAGATCGCGTCTATCGAAAGGCTTACCTTGCGCAGCCCGAACCTCTGTGAGAAATCGGAAGTAAATTTACGGAACAGCAGGTAGATGTCGTCCTTGCGTTCGCGCAGCGACGGCACCATGATGCGGGCTGCGTTGAGGCGGTAGTACAGGTCTTCGCGGAACTTGCCGCGCTGCACTGCCGCGTAAAGGTTTACGTTGGTGGCTGCGACTATGCGTACGTCGGTCTTTTCCACCTTGGACGAACCCACCTTAATATATTCGCCGCTCTGCAGCACGCGCAGGAGCATTGCCTGGGTTTCCTTGGGCAGTTCACCGATCTCGTCGAGGAAGAGGGTGCCCCCGTTGGCTTCCTCGAAGTAACCCTTGCGTTCGCCGATCGCTCCGGTGAATGCGCCTTTCTCGTGTCCGAAGAGTTCGGCGTTGATGGTGCCTTCGGGTATGGCTCCGCAGTTTACCGCCAGGTACTTGCCGTTCTTGCGCCGGCTGAACTGGTGTATTATCTGGGGGATGGTCTCCTTACCCACGCCGCTCTCTCCTGTAACCAGCACGGTCAGGTCGGTCGGGGCTATCGCCACGGCCATTTCGAGCGCGTTGTTAAGCGCGGAGTCGTTACCGATAATGTCGTATTTGTTTTTAAGCCTTTGCAGCTCCTGCGTATCCATATTTTGCAAAGATATGCTAAATTTGCGGATAGATAGATATTTTGCCTCCGAAAAGTAATAGTTATGAAGATATACCGACCCCTACTGATTGCCGCCGTCGTGTGGACCTGCATGCTTGCCGTCCAGGCCTGCGGTGACCGCCAAAAGGAGCTCCCTGCAGCCGTTGACGCCGAATGGAACAAAGACGCAGGTCTCGACGGCCTGTACGACATGTCTCCCAAAGCATCGACTCCGGCTCCCCGGGGATACGAGGCGGTTTACATCAGCCACTACGGACGTCACGGCTCGCGTTACGCCTACACTCCCAAGACCTACAGGATTCCGCTCGAGCTGCTTCGCGAAGGAGCCGCGGAGGATAATCTTACCCCCAGAGGAAAGAAACTCTACGAAGACCTCGAGGCCTTCTGGGAAAAGGGTCAGTATCTGGTTGGTGACCTCAGCCCTCTGGGATGGCAGCAGCACCAGTACATAGCCGAGACCATGGTGAAGTCGTTCCCCAAAGCCTTCGGCAAGGGGAGCAGCGTCGATGCCTGTTCCTCAGCTGCCGTCAGGTCGATCATGAGCATGACTTCCTGCTGCACGGCAATCTCCCGCGTGGCCCCCAAATGCGAGGTCTATGCACACTCGGGGATAATGGACATCCAGGCAACCAGGCCCAACCACGGAGGAGTCAATCCCTTCCGCTACGTCGGCCCCGATCAGCCTCTGCCGTTCGACGAAACGCCGGAAGAATTCTTCGTAAGGCTCATGCCGGACTATTCCAAGATACTCGCCCGTATCTTCAAGGATCCCGGAGCATGCATCAAGGGCAGGCGTCTCAATGGTTACGGCGGAATTTTCTTCTACTATTACATGCTTGTCGCCGGTATGCAGAGCATCCCCGCCGAGCAGCAGATAGACGTTAGTGGCCTCGTTACTCCGGACGAGTTCAAGATTCTCTCCGAAGTGGACAATTACGAGCGCTTCCGCGAGTTCTTCAACTACAAGACTCCGTGCTCGTCGATAGTTGACGACATGATTGCCAAGGCTGATGCACGCCTGGAAGCCGGAAGCCGCGGCGCCGACCTGCGTTTCGGCCACGACCACGTGCTGCTCACCCTGCTGATGATCATGGACATCGAGGATTTCGGTCATGTGCCCGAGGATGTGGATTCGCTGGACGAGTGGTTCCGCTGCTATTGCTCTCCCATGGCCGCAAACATTCAGTTCGTATTCTACACCCCTCGCGGGAAGCGCTCAGGCGACGTTCTCGTAAAGATCCTTCTCAACGGAGAGGAAGTGCGTATTAAGCAGGTGGAGACGGTTTCCGGACCTTATTATAAATGGGAAGATGTCAAGGCGTGGTTCAATTCCCGCACAGCCCTTTTCGTATACAGAAACAATAATCAATAAACCGATATGACAATCAAGAGATTTACAGCAATCGCGGCCGCCGTCCTGGCGCTCGCCGCATGTAACAAGAATTCGGCCAAGCAGATGGCCGACGCCGCCAGCCAGGTAACGGTCAGCTGCCAGCCCGAAGTGCTCGCACTTGTAAACAATTCCGTTCCCGCAACGGTCACCGTAACCTATCCCGCCGGCTACTTTGCTCCCGAGTCCAAGATTACGGTGGTTCCCGTCCTCGTGTACGAGGGTGGCGAGCAGGCCGCTCCCGCCTACACCTATCAGGGTGCAAACGTTAAGGAGAATAACAAGATAATCCCTTCCGAGGGAGGCAGCGTCACCGAGAAGATGTCGTTCAACTTCCGTCCTGGAATGGAAAAGGCCTATCTCGAACTCCGCAGCACGGCCTATTACAAGGACAAGACCATCGCCCTGCCGGCACGCAAGGTAGCCGACGGTATCATCACCACCGGCCGCATCGCCGACATGGAGGGGTACTTCGACTACAAGGAGGACGGTTACAAGCATGTGGTGTCCGAGACCCGCGAGGCTCAGATCCACTACGACGTCAACTCCTCTGAGGTCAAGGGCAAGGAGCTTCGCACCACCTCTTTCCAGGACTACCGCAACGCCCTTTCCGAGATGTCGGAGAACGACCGCGTGACCATCAAGGACAGCCGTATTATCTCCTACGCTTCGCCCGAAGGCGGAGAGGAGCGTAATGCCAAGCTTTCCGAGGACCGTTCCGCAGCCGCCCGCAAGGCCTGGGGTTCCGTTACCAAGGGAATGGAAGACCTCGGTACTCCTGAGCTCCAGAGCGTCGGACAGGACTGGGAGGGTTTCCAGGAGGCTGTCGCCAAGTCCGATATCGAGGATAAGGACCTCATCCTCCGCGTGCTCAGCATGTACAACGATCCCGAAGTCCGCGAGAGCGAGATCCGCAACATGAGCCAGATCTTTACGGAACTCAAGAAAGAGGTTCTGCCGGAACTCCGTCGTTCCCGCTTCGTCACGGAGATTGAGTATAAGAACTACACCGATGAGGAACTCCACGCCCTTGCCGAGCGCAAGCGCCTCTACATGGTGGACGAGTCGGCCCTGCTCCGCATAGCCGCTACTTCGAAGGACCTCGAGAGCAAGGCGTTCTTCTACCGCGCCGCCGCCGAGCGCTTCGGTTCGCAGGCAGGTAAGTACAACCTCGCCATCACCAACCTCGAGGACGGCAAGCATGCTGTAACCGAGGTTTACCTCGACCAGCTTTCCGACCAGGAAGACGCCGACGTTCTCAACGCCCGTGGTGTCGTGGCCCTGCGTCGCGGCCAGATCGACAAGGCCGAAGAGTTCTTCAACAAGGCAGGCAACGCCACGGCACAGAAGAACCTCGGTATCACCGCCCTTGCAAAGGGAGAGTTCGAGGAAGCCGCTGCAAAGCTTGACGGCGCTGGCGGAGTGAATGAGGCGGTTGCCAAGCTCATGTGCGGCAAAGCCGATGAGGCCGCCAAGGCCCTGAAGGACGACGAGAGCGCAATGGCCGACTACCTCCGCGGAGTTATCGCAGCCCGCAAGGGTAAGGTTACCGATGCCGCCGCATCCCTCAAGAAGGCCTTCGAGAAGGATCCTTCCCTGCGCGAGCGCGCCCTCAAAGACATCGAGCTTGCAGCCGTAGCGCTGTAACGCCCGGCCCTTGTCTGCTGAAAGAAATCGCCCCGGTTCAACATTCGGGGCGATTTCTTTATAATTAATAGTCTTTATCTCCCGCCTGATTATCAGGCTCATTGAATGGAAGTTGTTCGGGTGATTGGATATGGTCGATAGCTTTCTTTGGAGAAACAACGCTATGGCCGATACGCCTTTCCGCTTCTTCTCGGGCCGATTTGGCCACTTCCGCACCCTCCTTTGCAACTCCGGCATTTTCCGCCAGGCCTTCCGGATTCCGGGCTTTGCTGATTTGGGTAGCCGTCTCTTCCGCCAGAGCATTGAGAAGCAACTCCATATTGGTCATATTGTCCCGCAGGTTTTCCTTGGTAAGACCTTTGTACTTCTTGTACTCCCGTGTCGTGAGCCCGCTCCATGTCTTGGACATCAGGTCTGTGAGAAATGCGAAGTCTACTTCCTGCGTCACGCCGCCCCGTTTCCACTCGTCGGTGAGCCCTTTACGGATTTCTATGGTCTTGATCCTTTGTGTGATCCATGCCTCCGAGTAGCCCAAACGACGATAATCCGCAATGGCCTGGTCGATGCTGCGTTCCGGGTCAATAGCCTGGTTAATCCGCTCCGCTGCAACCTGGGCCATCCAGACTTTGAAAGGCTCCGCTTTCTTGGAGGGGATGGATTCAATTATTCGTAGAATAACGGCCATTACTCCAGCCAATGTCTTCCTGCGCTTACCTGTTGAGGTGAGCATTTCTACCTGGGGACAATTTGTCCCCACGTACTCGGCCAGTCCAGCCTCGCGCTTCCTCATCTTCTTGAAGTAATCCGTAGGATCCTTACTGTCCGTAAGAACCTCAATTACATCAAGTACAGAGAAGTACCACTCTTGTTCTTTCTCGTTCCAAACTGTCCGGACTTTCTTGTCCTCGAACAATTGTATTTTCTCAATATCAGACATACTACCTTTTTTACAAAGATAACTCAAATGCAAGGTAGAAACAAACAATTACAAGCTTGTAATGAGAGCGGTTTCATTGCGCAAGAAAAAAGACCGGCCAGGAGGTGGCCGGTCTTTTGAGTTAAGGGTTTAGCGCCAGACGGCGACAGGGATTAGTCGCTGTAACCGCTGAAGGAGCCGGAGTTCACATAGCCGGCGAGGTTCCCGGAAGCGATGGCAGCACCGTTAACAGTCGTGCCTGTAAATGTGCAGGTCCCTGCAAGGGTCACGGTTTTGCTTGCGGCTTGGAAACCACCCAGGAGGGATCCTCCGGTTTCACTGCCGTTGGTTGTAACCTGCGTGTTGACCGTCAGGTCAGTCCAGGTGGTGTCTACATTGTTTGAACCTATTACACCGCCTGTACGGCTGTCGGCATCGAGATTGGTAACGATTGCGCCGCTTACCGAACAGCTGCGGGAGGCGGAATTGGCGATGTTGCCCTTGCCCCAGTATCCGGCAAAGCCTCCTACCTGGCTGACGCCGGCAGCAGCACCTCCCGAAACTCCGGTAGCTGTGATATTACCGGAATGTGTATTACCGGAGAAAGTGCCGTTGTGAGCACCTTCGATGCCTCCGACACGGATCTTTGCGGGAGTAGTAATGGTCATGTCGGCATCGTGGGTGCAGTCGGTGATGATGTTGTTTGCACCGCTGTATTGACCGGCTATGCCGCCTATGTAACTGTATGCAGCGTTGTTCCAGTTTGTTGCAATGATGTCCCCGGTAGAGGAGCAGCCTTTGAAGGTCGTGGTTGCCTGATAGTATCCTCCTATGCCGCCCATATACAGCTGTCCCGTGGTATTACCGTTGCCGTCAACGCTTAAAGTGTTGGTATTGTCGCAACTGGTGACGTTTACCACAGCGCTCGAGAAGGCAAGGATACCGGCGACGTACATATGCGAAGTTGAGGTTCCTCCAATATTGAGGGAAAGGGGCCCGGAGTTGTCGGAACCGCTTATTGTCCCTGCGGCAGAGGCGGAAGAGACAATTCCGCTAAGGTACGACTTGTTGAGGATGGCACCGGTATTCAGGGTCATGGATCCGGAATTGTGGCAGTTGCTTAAGGTAAAGGCAACGCTGGTGATGCCGAGAACTCCTGCGAAATAGATATTCTTGCAGTCGTCAGCCGTGGTAAGGGTCATGGCTCCGGAATTGGAGCATCCGGAAATGGTTTTGCTGGCAGTCATCAAACGACCGACGACACCTCCGATTAACGTGTTTTTGTCGCCCGAAGTAGTGTTGGCTGCACGCGTAAAGGTTTTAGGGGCGTTTGTGGTGCAATCCGTCACATTGTTATAGCTCAATCCCACAATTCCTCCAACCCAGGCATTCTGTGCTTTTGAAGACAGTACGCTGGGGGAAGAAGTGTAATTGTGGTCGCAATTAACGAGTTCCGCATTCGAAATACCTGCTATGCCGCCGAGACAGTGTCCGGATCCGGCTCCTGATGTCATGGTAAGGTCGAAGTTGACCGGAGCGTTGCAGTCGCAGTTGTCGACGAGGGTGGCATTGTCGCCGACCACTCCGAAGCATCCGCCCGCGCTGGCCCAGTAGAAGCCCAGGTTGCCGGCCCCGTATGCGGTGGTACCGCTCGAATTGGTGAAACTGCCGGACATGCTTACAGTGCCGTTGTTGGTGCAGTCTTTGGCGTTGGGACTCGCGGGGCCTCCAATCACAGCGGCTATTCCGCCCGTGCAGGCGTTTGCGTTGGCAACGGTGGTGGAACTTGCGAACGTGACGTCACCGTTGTTGACGCAATCCAGGAGTTGGGCCTGGGCCACGCCGACAATACCTCCTACTTTGATGTATCCGCCCGTGCCGCCTTCCCAGGTAACTGTTACATCGGCGTTGTTGACGCAGCCGGTATATGTTCCGTAGTTCTGGGAATATCCTGTGGTGTTTTCCGCGTTACCTTTGGAAAGGCCCGTAGCTCCTACTATTCCTCCCACATAGGTATTGCTCAGATACGACTCCGATGGATTTCCATTGTGCATGATGACCGTAATATGGTCGGCTTCGTTGCGACATCCGTCCATACGCACTGCATCCGTCGCGGTACCTGTCATGCCAACCAGACCTCCCAAATACTGTGTGTCCATGTCCGCTGTGTCGGATGAGGTGAATTCGATGTCCACGTTGCCGTAGTTGACGCAGTCGGTCATGCATGAGGTTGTGGAACTCGAGCGCCCAACTATGGGACCGAAGACATGCTGTTTTGTCATGTCGGTCCAGTTGGTAACGGAGATGTCGGCCTTGTTGATGCAGGCGGTCATGGTGCCGCTGAGGTACTTTACCACGAATCCGAAGTCGCCGTCGGCAGGATTCTCCAGGGAGCAGGAAGATTCAATGGTAAGCCTGTTCACGCTTCCTGCGGCACTCACTGTGCCGAACAGCGCCACTCCGTCGGATTCCCAGTTGCTGATGCTGTGGAACTGGCCGTCAAAATTATTGGCGTACGTATCGCAGGTGGTGACTGTCTTGGAGGTGAGGTCCAGATCCTTGCAGACGTATCCGTCCAGGGTGGGGGAACCGCCGAGGTAGCTGACGAGTTCAGCAGGAGTGGTGATTGCTACGACCTGGGAGCTCGGTGCGATGGTTCCGAGGGGCTTGCCCTGGTTTGCTGCGAGAGTAAGGGAAGTGCTACCCTCCTTGAGGAAGGTGCCGCTGCCGTTGGTCACGAAGGCGCGGAGACCGGCGTAGGTGCCGGGGTTGATGGCGACCTCATAGGTTCCGGCTGTGCCGGGAAGAGTGACGAAAACGGCGGGGGAAGTGCCAGCGAGGGCCTCTTTGTTACGGGAGTGGAAAATAACCCGGGTAACTCCGTCCTCCACAGTAAAGCGCAGGAGGGCCGGCTGGTTGCTGAAGGTGAGGCCTCCGGCTACGGTGCCGCTGCCCGATGCGATAAGGACGGCGGGATCGATGCTCTGGCTTCCCACATTCTGCTCCTCAGGAATTACATAGTCGAAGGAAGATCCGTTCCAGCTTGCTGCGGAATACGGCGAGAGAGCCTTGATGGTGGTGGCTCCTCCGTCGATCTCTCCGGTGAAGATGCCCGAGGTGGTGCCTTCGCCGGAAGCCAGGGTAAACCTGCGGACTGCTACTCCGTCATGCACTGCAATCTCGTCGCCTGCCGCCCAAAGCACATGGCTATCGCTGAGGGAGGCACGGACAGAGGAGATGTCCGCGCTAATGGAAACGGTAATCAAGTTTTCCGATTCTTCGGGGACTGCGGGGGCTTCTTTTTCGATGTTCTTGCTACATCCCGCAATCAGGGCCGCCAATGCTGTTATGGCCAGGATAGTGCTATATCTTTTCATGATTCGTGGTTTTCTTAGATTACCATTCGTACTCTTCTGCATCGAAATCGAAATCCTCGGTTTGAAGATTCTTGAGCGAAGTACAGATAATTTCTTTTACAGCAACCTCCAAGCATATCAGCTTTGGAGGACAATAGAGGGGTTTCTATTTGATCATCATATTGATTATTAGTGTTTTTGTCCGTATGTGGCGTTCGGGCCGTGCTTGCGAAGATAGTGTTTTTCCATCAATTCTCCTTGAATTTTTGCATCACGGTCGAGCAATTTTGTAAAAAGCGACATTTTTGCGATCTCTTCCAGCACTGTGGCATTTTCCACGGCATCCGCCGGGCTTTTGCCCCAAGCGAAGGGGCCGTGGTTGCGTACAAGCACGCCGGGAGTGGCCACAGGGTCGAGCCCTGCGAAGCGGCGAACTATCACGTTGCCGGTCTCGAGTTCGTAGTTTCCCATAATCTCTTCCGGGGTAAGCGGCATAGTGCACGGGATGGGGCCGTAGAAGTAGTCGGCGTGAGTCGTGCCGAGGCAGGGAATGTCGCTCCCGGCCTGGGCCCATATCACCGCGTGGGTGGAATGCGTGTGCACTACTCCTCCCAGCTGGGGGAATGCTTTATAAAGGACCACGTGCGTAGGCGTGTCGGACGAGGGTTTGAGGCTGCCCTCCACCACCTTGCCGTCGAGGTCGACCAAAACTATGTCGGATGCCTTGAGCACGTCGTACGATACCCCCGAAGGCTTGATGGCCACCAGGCCGCTGGCGCGGTCGATGCCGGATACGTTGCCCCAGGTGTATATCACCAGGCCGTTCTTTACAAGCTGCAGGTTTGCCTGGAATACTTTTTCCTTAAGTTCTTC
>CAMHTE010000056.1 GCA_946187975.1 uncultured Bacteroidales bacterium
GGTTTTGGGCTTCTCTCGGACCAGAACGGTGCAGTATACCTATGATGCGGCGGGGCGGTTGCCAGTTCTGGCATACCAATGGCAAATACTGCAGGACTAATGTCTGCTTCGTTCGTTAATTCCGTTGGCACAAATTTTTATACAGGTGGAGCGATGCCTGTTTCAATTAATTTTGGGGTTGCGTCTTATGATCTTACCAATAATAGTTGGGGTTATCTCGGGAAGAAAGGTAATAAATGGTATGAAAACTTGGGATATGGATTAGGAGCCATGGCCAACCTGATGGACATTAATCAACTCATTAACAGTACTAATGCAACTCTTTACACAGATAACAGCGATTTTATATCCCATAGTGCTATCGTTGAAGAGGACGGGAATACTTTAATGTCGTTTGGGCCCAATGACTCAAAAATCCCTAATAGCAAACTTGGATTTGCCACTTATTTCAGAAAAAGTACGTCAGACTACAAGGTGTATACCACTTTACCGGTAGAGATTACAGTTAATAAACATATTTTTACGTTGACAAGAGGATTAGTGAAATTATTACCATATCAAGGAATCACAACTAATTGTGTTAATATGGCTTCTCTTTCTCTTTGGCTAAATGGAATACCTAATATCGGTTTACACCCTTATCTCTTGTATGCTACAACATGGGCGTATTCATCAGGAATAAGGTCAGACATTCTGTCGTATTACTTAACAAATATATATATTAAGCGATGAAAGCGCTACTATTTTTGTATATGGGTTTAATATGCATGGGAATGGAGACCACATCCTGTCAGGTTTCAATGGCTGAAAGTGGTATTTATATTTATGAATATGCCGTAAAAAAGCCCAATCAGGTGTATATTGGGTTTATTATAATGGAGAATGATGTGATTGTCCATGATATTTGTTATACCGTGAACATCTCTAAGAATAAAGTGAAACGTGTTTTTAGAACAGATAAAGTGACAACAGGAACACTTAAGTATTCAAACCAAGAAGATGGTAGCATTGTTCTGGATAAAAACGCTCATATATGTTATAGCAGCAGTGGCTTTATCAATCGGAAAAAACTTATACCAGACAGTATTTATAATACTATTTCTCGCTCTTTTTTTGAAAAAACAAACATGGAACGGATGCAATTATTAAATGACCTCCTGTAGAAACATTTTCAACAGGGAGTGTTATTGAAAAAGCGGCAAAAATCTGGGAATTGATATGAAAAAGAAGTATATATTAATCGTTTTGTTCCTGATTTCGGTTATGGGTTCAGCCCAGACCAGGACGGTGCAGTACAGCTACGATGCGGCGGGCAATCGTATCATGCAGGAAGAGCCGCAGAAGGTTGCTATTGAGAATAACAATACCCAAAGCAAAGAGAAACGCAAACAAACAACCATAATTTCCAGTCTATATGAAAAAAACACTCATCTTCATTGCTCTGGCGCTGCTGACCATAAGTGTGGCGGCGCAGGAGAAAAAGGGCCTGACCTTCACCGAAGCGTCGGAGCTCACGCTGCTCGGCAAGGTGTTCCCCAACACCCCCGACCCCTACAAACGCATGGACTTTACCAAGTACGGCGGATGGACGGATAAGGACATACGCCTCCTGAACATGTCCACCGGCATCATCGTGTCGTTCAAGACCAACTCGCCCCTCATCACCGTAAAGACCCAGTTCGACGTGATCGACCAGTCCGGAAGACCCGGATGGGCCAACCGCGGATACGACCTTTACATCAAGAAGGGAGGCAAATGGATATGGGCCGGCAACAGCTACGCTCCCCTGGACGCTTCGACCGTCAAGAACCTCACGCTCGTAAGCAACATGGACAACAGCATGAAGGAATGCCTGCTGTACCTGCCTATCTACAGCGTGGAGAAGTCCATCCAGATAGGTATTGAAGAAGGCAGCGTCATCGAGGCCGGCGGAAGGCCTTTCCGCCACAACATCGTCATCCACGGCTCCAGCTACATGCACGGCGTTTCCACCATACGCGCAGCTTCGACGGTGCCCGGATTCCTCACCCGCATGACCGGACTGCAGTTCAACAGCCTGGCGGTGAGCGGCGACTGCAAGATGCAGCCCCAGTTCCTTAACGCCCTCAAGGATGCAGAGGCCGACGCATTCGTGTTCGACGCCTTCTCCAACCCTACTGCGGTTGAAATCAACGAGCGCCTCTTCGGCTTCATCGAAGGTATCCAGAGCACCCATCCCGGTATTCCCCTCATCTTCATCAGCACCATCTATCGCGAGAACCGCAACTTCGACAAGGTCAAGGACAAGTACGAGCACGATAAGGAAGTGATGGCGGACAAGCTCATGAAGGAAGCCTGCAAGAAGTACAAGGACGTTTATTGGATTCCTTCCAATGCCAGCACACCGGACCACGAGACTTCCGCCGACGGCGTACACCCCGGTGACCTCGGTTACTACATGTGGGCCGAGAGCATCCGCGAGCCCATCGTGAAGATACTCGCGAAATACGGTATCAAGTAAGTCCTAACGGATAATAACGTCGGAAACGACGAAGAAATGGTCGGAGGGGTAAATCCCCTTCGGCTTTTCTTTTATTATCTCCGCGGAGACGGTCTCCACGGGACCGTGAGAGAAAATGAAGTCGATGCGGCGGCCGGGCTTCTTGCGGGTGTCCACCTTCCAGCCGTGGCCGGTGAATCCGGCTTCCACCTCGCCGTTAATGGCCTCCCACTGGTCCTTCCAGCCGGCGGCCTTGAGCGTCTTGATGGCGGCGTCGGCTATGCCGGAATTAAAGTCGCCGCAGATAATCTGAGGGAAGTCCTCCGCATACTGCGAAGTCTCCTTCACTATGAGTTCGGCCTGGGCCTTGCGGGCCTCGTCGGAAATGTGGTCGAGATGGACGTCCAGGATGCGGAATACCTTTCCGGAACGCCTGTCCCTGAGACGAAGCCAGTTGGCGTGGCGGGCACGGGCGGTGCCCCACGAAGCGGAGCCTCCGGTGAGAGGGTCGTCGGAAAGCCAGTAAACCCCGGCGCCTAGCATCTCGTAACGGTCCTTGCGATAGAAGATTACGTTCTTGCCGATGAAGTGGTAGCCCTCGGTGTAAGGATCCATCTCGGGGCCGTCGAAGCCGTAGGAGGCATAGCCGTTAAGGTTCTTGCGGAACCACTCGTTGGATTCGTAAATCACCTCCTGCATGCAGACGATGTCCGGTTTGCGCGAGAGTATGACCTGCTTGCAGATGTCGCGGCGGTCTTCCCAGCGACGTCCGGGCACCTCGTCGTCCTTGAGGCCGGTGATGCGTACGTTGGCCGTCATTATGGTATGCTTCGAATCGTCGGTGCCCTTCATCATCTCGCGCACGGCGGCTTCAAGCTGGGCATCCTCCCCGCGTTCGACGGCGGCGGGATCGTTGTAAACGACTACATCGGGTTCAAGCTGGAGGTTCTCGAGCCAGCGTCCTTCGCTGATGCTGAAGGATCCTATCTGCGGCATACCGAAGATGAGGGTGGGATCCACCTGATGCTCCCACCACACGGAAGTGGCCGTTCCAGGAACCGGGGCGCCGATTATCTTGCCAGTTCCGAGGGCGCGGTAAACATAGGGGAAGCCGCACGCGTCGGAGTAATTGTCCTCACAGACCAGCACGCAGGAAGGCTTGATCCATTTATCGTAAGGCTCGGGAGCCATGTAAACCCCGCGGGGACGCCTTTCGGTGTACAGTTTGCCGTCGAGGAAGGTGGCCAGGTCGTTATGCAGCCAGCCGCCTCCGTTGTGACGGGTATCCACTATGAGCGCATCGCAGTTGCGGTATTTGCCCAGGGCCTTGGAATAAACCTCGCGGAAGCTCGGAGAATTCATGCCCTCTACGTGCACGTATCCCACGCGGCCTCCGGAGAGTTCGGCTACCTTCTGTTCGTTCCGGCGTACCCAGCGGAGGTAGAGAGCCTCGGAATCGTTCCTGGAAGGTGTCAGGTAGATTTCGCTGTCCTTCTTTCCGGCACGGACACCCAGTGCTATGCGCTTGCCTCCTTTGCGCTCGAACGCAACGTACCATGGTGTTCCCTTTGCAACGGGCTTGCCGTCCACGGAGAGGATGAGGGCGCCCTCCTTCATGCCCGGCACGGCGCGGAGAAGCATGCTCCCCGGCAGGAATTCCTTGATCCTGAGGCCCTCACCGTCGTAGTCGGTGTCGAACAGAACGCCTATGTGGCCGATGTTGCCGTTGATGCCGTGGCGGTAGCGGGCACCGGTGTGCGAGCCGTTGAGTTCGCCCAGCATTTCGGAAAGGAGTTCGCAGAATGCAAAGTTGTCGGTGATATAGGGAAGGAACTGGCGGTAGTTGTCGCCCACGGCCTTCCAGTCAACTCCGTGCATGCCGGGATCGTACCACTTTTCGCCCACCTGCTTCCAGCAGTGCTCGAATATGTACGAGCGTTCCTTGTCGGCGAAGTATTCATACTCGCCATGGAACGACACCGCCTTGGTGCTGCCGTCGGACGGGTCGAGTTTCTGTATGCCCGAGTCTTCCACCACGTAAACCGCCTTGCCGTCGGGTGCCGGCACGAAGCTGCCGTCGAAGTTCTTCTTGATAACCTTAACGCCCCCCTCCTTTACGTCCAGACAGCAGAGGTCGCGGCCCTTCTCGAGCCTTACCGTATAGTAGAGCTTCTTGCCGTCGTTGCTGAGGAAGTGGTCTCCCAGATGTCCGGAATTGCGAGTGAGGCGCAGGATACGGTCCTCGCGGCCGTTCAGTTCGAGCTTGAGTTTGGCGGGCTTTTCCTCCGTCTTGGAACTGTCCTTAGGCTCGTCTTTCTTCTTTTTATCTTTCGAGTCGTCGGAAAGGAGTTTTTCGATATCCTCAACCTCCTTCGGCTTATTGAAGTCAAGCCAGGCGGCATCGTCGAAGAACATTATGCAGATGTCGCCCTCGGCGCCCCAGCTGCCATGGCTGCGGAAACCGTTCTTGTCGGTCTCCCAGGTCATGGCCTTGCCTCCCATGGCCCAGCGGAACGAAACGTCGCTGTAACCGCTTTCGGTCAGGTCGGTGAGGGTGCCGTCCTCCACCGAAATGAGGGCTATGTCCTCGTTGTACATGCGTCCGCCGCCCTGATAGACGGTAAGGATGTAGCGGCTGTCGGGACTCCACTCGAAGGGCAGGTCGCCGTCGGAATACGAGTAGTTGGTTCCCTCGGGAAGCAGGATCTTTTCCTTGCCTCCGGAAACGGGCCGGACTACTATTTCGGTGCGGTTGCGAAGGTACGCCAGCAGCTTGCCGTCGGGCGAGACGGACGGCTGGAAGCAGGTCTGTCCTTCCGGGGTAACACGCTCTTCTTCAGTATCGTACGAATAAGTGAAGAACTTGTCCTTCTTGTCCTTTAGCTGAGTGCGGTAGATGCCCCACTCCCCGTTGCGTTCGCTGGCGTAGTAGATGCTGCGGCCGTCCTTGCCGAAGCTCACGCCGCGCTCCTGCTCGGGAGTTTCCGTGATACGGCGGGTATCCTTGAGGCCGGGCGTAGTCACGTAAACGTCGCCCTTCACCACGAAGGCCAGTTCCTTGCCGTTAGGCGATACCGCGAGCTCACCTATGCCGTTGAGGGATGATTTATAGACATGCTCACGCTCGTTGCGGTCCTTGATGAGGGAGATTTCCAGTTTCTGCGGGGCTCCGCCGGGAGCGAGAGTGTAAAGATCGCCGTTCCAGCTGAAGCAGAGGGTGCCTCCGGCAGATACCGAAAGATAACGCACCGGGTTGTCCTTGAACGAGGTGATGCGCTCGGGGGCGCCGCCGGCAAGCGGCTGCTTCCAGATATTTGCATCCCCGGCCCAGTCTCCGACCATAGTGGGTTCGTTGCCGCGCTCGCTGATGAAGAAGAAGCTCTCCCCGTCCGGGGCGAAGACGGGATTGCGGTCCTCGCCCACGAAGTCCGTGAGCTTGGTGTGCACCCCTTCGCGTAGCATCCATATGTCGCGCGTGACGGACGAAGTATGATGCTTGCGGAAAGCATCCTCGTAGCCCTTTACATCCTCGTAAAGCACTGTACCCTGCGCGTTTACGCTCACAGCCGCGATATCGGAAGCACTCACCTTTTCGGGTTTGGGAAGGGCGGCCTCGTCAGCCGCCGCAAGCGCTTCGGCCAGAGGGATGCGGTAGAGCATCTCCGCTCCGGGGAAGGCACTGGTTACGGCATCTTCCTGGATATTGGCGCCGTAGTACAGCTGGCCGTCGGGAGCCACCGCATACGGTGTCTCGGCCCCTGCGAACGCGGTGAGCCGCTTGGGCGTCCCGCCCTGCGCGCCGACGGCCCACAGGTCCTTATGCCCCTCGCGGTACGAGGCGAACACCACGTACTTTCCGTCCGGGCTCCACACCGGCTCGGTGTCGTGCGCCGGATTGGTGGTGAGCTGACGCGCCTCGCCACCTGCGGCGGGAACGGTCCAGATATCGCCCTGGTAAACAAAGGCAACGGTTTTGCCGTCCGGTGATATTGCGTTCTGGCGGAGCCAGCGGGGTGTCTGCTGAGCGGCTGCGCTCAGCATGGCAAGGGCTGCCAGTATGGTCAATGCTGCTTTCTTCATCTCTGCTAATTATTATCCAAGAGTTCCAAATATACGAAATTTCGCTATAAAATGGTATCTTTGCCCTATGCCACAAGCGGTCCGTGCAATTATCCTCGCAACCACGAAAGTGGGCGACAAGAGCCTCGTCCTCCACTGCCTCTGCAACGAAGGCGGACGCAGGAGTTTCATAGTCAGCGTCGGCCGCAAGGCGGGGATGGCCCTCTTCCTCCCCCTGAACATAATCGACGGCGAAGCGGTCGAAAACCGGAAGAGCACCCTGTGGCGCCTGCACCGCATTTCATCAACCGCCCCCCTCGAAAGCATACGCGGCAACGTTTACAAGAACGCCGTGTGCCTGTTCATGAGCGAAGTACTCTACCGCTGCATACACGACGGCGAGGGCGACGCGGAACTCTTCGACTGGTGCGCCCGCAGCATAGCAGCCCTGGATTCAATCGAGTCGGGCTGGAGCAACTTCCATCTCCGCTGGCTCATGGAGCTTTCGGCCGCACTCGGCTTCTCCCCCACAAAAGAAAGTATCGCCCCCTTTGCGGGAGAGCGATACTCCGAAATCTGTGCTCTGCTGGATGCCGACCTGACCTCTTTCCTTATGGCTCCGCTCAACGGGACGGCCCGGAGCGAAATAGCCGACATCCTTCTGCGCTATCTGTCTTCGCACACGGAATGTTCCCTCAACATACGCTCGCTGGCGGTACTGTCGGAGGTCCTGAGGTAGCTTTCCATCTTCTTTAGCGCCACTCCCCTGTGGGAGACTGCATTCTTGTCGTCCTCGGGCACTTCTGCCAGTGTCATCCCCGGGAAAGCGTCCGCAAGGAAGACCGGGTCGTAACCGAATCCTCCTCCGCCCGAAGGGGCTTCCGCAATGCGTCCTTCGCAGGTGCCGTCGAAGAAACGGGGCTCGCCGTCGATAATGAGCGTGACTGCGCAGACGAAACGGGCGGTCCGGTCGGAAACGCCCTGCAGTTTATAGAGAAGCTTCGCTATATTCGAGTCGAAATTATGATCTTCTCCCCCGTCCAGACTGGCGTAACGGGCCGAATAGATGCCGGGCTCGCCGTTCAGCGCATCCACCACCAGGCCGCTGTCGTCGGCAAAGCAGGGCAGGCCGCAAAGGGAATAGAGATGCCTGGCCTTGATCAGGGAATTCTCCCGGAAGGTGGTTCCTGTTTCTTCCACCTCCACATCTTCCGGACTCAGCCCCGCATCGGCGGGAGAAAGCACCTCAACCCCCGCAGGGGCAAGGATCTCACGCGCTTCGCGCAGTTTTCCGGCATTGCCGGTAGCGAATACCAGTCGCATCACTTTATTTCTATGAGCGGACTCTCCAGGGCCTTGGCCAGCACGTCGTCGTAGCGTATGTCGATTTCCACACCGGCAGCCTGGAAAAGGTAGCGTATGACCACTTCGCGCTCGATGATGGGGACGAGTTCATCCTTCTTCGCACGCACGGCGCTCTTCTTGTCGATGTCGAGGGCCTTCTGAAGGGCGTCGAGTTCGGCCTTCATGCCTTCTTCCATGCCGTCTTCGGAAAGTTCCTTACGCATCTGGTCGTAGAGGGTGCGGGCCGAGGAACGCCAGTCGAACTTCTCTTTTTCGGCGAAGGTCAGGAAGGCTTCCCACTCGTCGTCGGAGAGATGGAAGTCCTTTGCCGGAGCTATGCTTTCGTGGCGGGTTACGTAGTCCAGCACGAAGTGCTCAACCACACCGTTGTAAACCAGCGAGTAGGCCAGGCGGCTGTATTTGTGCCCCTGGATTTCGACATCGGGAGTGATTCCGCCTCCGTCGCGGACGACACGCCCGTGGGCGGTGCGGAATTCGTGAGTGAGCGAGTCGGGAATATGCCCTACGCTGCCATCCTCGTTGCGGTGCGAATAGTCGATAGCCTGCACGCAGCGCCCGGAAGGAGTATAGTATTTGGCGGTGGTAATCTTGAGCTGGCCGTTGTAAGGCAGGGGCCGGATACCCTGCACGAGGCCCTTTCCGAAGGTGCGGGTACCCATTACGGTGGCGCGGTCGAGGTCCTGCAAGGCTCCGGTGACAATCTCAGAAGAAGAGGCCGAGCCGGAATCGACCAGGATTACCAGCGGCATCTCCAGATCGACCGGATCCGCGGACGTGCGGAAAACCTGCTCTCCCACCTGGGCATTGCCTTTGGAAGTGACCACCACGGATCCCTTCGGGACAAACACGGACACTATCTCTATGGCTTCGCTCATGAGGCCTCCCCCGTTGCCCCTGAGGTCCAGCACGAACTTCTTCATTCCTTGCTCCCTGAGGGCGATGAAGCGCTTGCGCAGCTCGGCGCCGAGACCTTCGGTGAAGCCGCTGACACGCATATATCCGGTCTTGCCGTCTTTCAGCAAGCCGCTGTATTCGATATCGGGAAGATGGATGCGCTCGCGGATAATAGGAACCTCCACTATCTGCCCGCTGCGCACCTTGCGTACGTTGAAAACCACCTTCGTGCCGGGCTTTCCCTTCATGCGCTCGCTGCTCTGCGAGGCGGTGAGTCCATGGACCGTCTGACCGTCGATAGAAAGGATGGCGTCGCCGCACTGAAGGCCGGCCTTTGCCGCCGGGGAACCCTCGTAAGGCTCGTTGATGATTACATCGCCGTCCTTTTGGGGTTTATAGATGAGGGCTCCTATGCCGCCGTAGGTCTTGCCTATCATCATTTCGAAGTCCTCGTTCTCGCTTTCCGGGACATATACGGTATAGGGATCCAGGCTCTCCAGCATCGCATCTATGCCGGCCTCTCCCATGCGCTGCACGGGAAGGGTATCCACATAACTGCGGCTGAGCTCCTGCAGTATGGCGGTCTGCACCTCTACCAGCTTGCCCAGATTGAAGTTGCGGCTCTGGGCGCCTGCGCAGAGGCATAGCAGCGTCGCGGCGGAAAGTGTCAACAATATCTTTTTCATATCTGTTCCCATATATAAATCTTGTCTCCGCGGTGGAGTTTCTGGTCCACACGTACCGAGCAGCGGCTGCCCTTCGGGGCCTCATCCACGGGTTCAAACTCAAGCCTAATGTCGTCCGCGGTGAACTCGACCACTCCTGTGGTGGCGCCTATGGCCATCAGCTCAGCGCCTTTCTGTATTGCAGCGCTCTCCACGGTGATCTCAGCCACGCTTATGCGCGAGAACCAGTTGCTTACCTTACCCGCATAAACCTTGCGCCTGGTGGCCTGGGAGCCGTACACCGCGCTCCATTCCCCAAGTTTGGCCCCCTGGTAGTAACCGTCCCAGAAGCCACGGTTGAAAACCTCGGCGAGTTTCTCCTTCAACTCTGATGCCATCTCAGGGGTATAGCTTCCGTCGCAGACGGCATCTGCCGCCCGGCGGTAGCACTCTACCGTGCGACGCACGTATTCAGCGCTCCGGGCCCGGCCTTCTATCTTGAACACACGCACCCCGGCATCCACCATCAGGTTCATAAACCCTATGGTGCAGAGGTCCTTGGGCGACATTATATACTCGTTGTCGATATTGAGGCTGTTGCCTGTTTCGATATCGGTCACCTCGTAACCTCGGCGGCATACCTGGAGGCATTCTCCGCGATTGGCGGACGCACCGTAGCTGTGCAGGCTAAGATAGCATTTGCCGGAAATGGCCATACAGAGGGCGCCGTGCGCGAACATCTCTATACGTACCGCTTTGCCCGAAGGGCCTTTTATCCCCTCGCGATCTATGGCGTTGGATATCTCTCTCACCTGATCCAGATTGAGTTCCCGTGCCAGCACCACCACGTCGGCGAACTGCGCGTAAAAACGCAACGCCTCGACGTTGGAGATGCTCAGCTGGGTGGAGATATGCACTTCCATCCCTATGCTGCGGCAGTACTCTATAGCGGCCATATCCGAAGCTATGACCGCATCCACCCCGGCCGCCTTTGCGGAATCGAGGGCGTCGCGCATGGGTTGCATGTCCTCGGGGAAGAGGGCTATGTTGAGCGTGAGATAACTGCGCACCCCGGCCTCGCGGCAGATGCGCACCACCTCCTTGAGGTCTCCCGGCTCGAAGTTGTTGGCCGAACGGGAACGCATGTTCAGACGGCCCACTCCGAAGTACACCGAATCCGCTCCGCCCTGTACGGCCGCACGCAGGCATTCAAAATTGCCCGCAGGTGCCATTATTTCCAGTTCCCGTCTGTCCATGCCGTAAATATACCTATTTTATCCGGGCTTCGAAAAAGTCCAGTATGGCTCCGATTGAATCGAAGGCGTCGGTGGCCCAACTGTGTTTGCCTCCCTTAACCTCGTAAAGCAGCACGGGTTTGCGTCCTCCCTCGAAGCGGTGCAGCACAACGGTGTTGGACGGTTTGTTTTCGTCGAGCAGGGGAAGGGTTTCGGTAGTTTCCTTTTTGCAGCGGGCGGCGGAGGTTACGTAGTGTACCGCAGTTTCAACGCCTAGATACTCTCCCCATCCGCCGGCATTGGTAGGGTCTCCCTCCCATTCGGAAGTATGGTCGGCCGTACCGTGGACTTCCATGAATGCCACGGGTTTGCGGACCTTGCCGTACTTTTCCGGTATCCACTGCATCAGAAGCCCGGCCATCGAAGCAATCGCCGAGAAGGTCTCCGGCGAGCGGAAAGCGAAGAGATAGCACATTTCTCCCCCGTTCGACATACCTGTAAGGAAGGTGTTGCGCCGGCTGAGTCCATGTGTCTTCTGCAGATGTCCGCAGAGTTCGCGGATGAAGGCGACGTCGTCGCGCTCGAGACCCTCGTGGAAGCAGTAACCTACGTTCCAGCAGTTCCTTCCGCGGCCGTCCTTCGCCC
>CAMHTE010000057.1 GCA_946187975.1 uncultured Bacteroidales bacterium
CTATTGGATGCACCGTGATGCAGCCTGATGAGCCGCAATTGGTCCAAAAGGAAATCACCATCACAGCCTATCGCGCCGATGAGGAGCAGCCGGAGGCAAAGACTCAACGTGATGAGTCTGACGGTTCCGTCTGGTGGACTCCCGGCGACGCCATCAGTCTCTTCTACGGCAGCGGTACCGCAGGAGGGAACCGCTTTGTATCCACTGCAACACAGCCCTCCAAGGTAACCAACTTCACCGGTACCATCGGCGTTATTACCGGCGGTGCAGACGTTTCCGTAGAGGATACATATTTCTGGGGATTATATCCCTATAATGAAATGGCATCATGCGACGGATCTTCGGTAACCACCACGCTTCCCAGCGAACAGGTCGCAACTCCCAGCACCTTCGCCAACAACCTGTTCCCTTCGCTCGGAAGGTCTCAGGGATTGTCGATGGGATTTTACAACATCTGCGGAGGAGTGCGCTTTACCGTGACCAAAGAGGGCCTCAAGAAGGTGACGCTCAGAGCGCTTGGCGGAGAATCACTTACCGGCAGAGCCCGTATAGGCTTCGAAAACGGAGTCCCGAAGGTGCTTGAGATTACTGATGGAAGCGATGAAATCACGCTCACGGCACCGGACGGTGAATATCTGGAAGTCGGAAAGTATTACTATTTCATAACGTTTCCCCAGCCGTTGTCACAAGGTATTGAATTGAAGTTCGAAACCTTTACCGAAGAAGGAACTTACACGCGTCAGACCAATAGCCTCACTATCAAGCGCTCCATTTTTGGAACTCTCAACAATGTGGACCAGAATGTGGTATATGCCCAAAAGACCGGCAACATCCCTGTCGAAGATCCAGCCTTTAAGACCTGGCTTGTACAACATGGACACGATAAAAATGGCGATGGCGAGATAAGCTATGCCGAGGCAGATGTCATAGAGAATCTTTACATTGGTAATTCGGATGACTATAATATTGTATCTCTTCGCGGAATCGAGTACATGCCTAATCTTCAATCTATTCATTGCCTTGGAACATGGTGTGACACTAAAGAAACCGTAACTAAAGAGTTCTATTACATTGGCCCATATGCCAATAACTGGGATTATTGTTGGGGGCCACTTGGTACACTGCGTTATGTTGATGTCTCAGCAAACCATAAACTCAAGACTCTTGATTTAAGCAATAATAGTGGTTTAGGCGAGACTATTGAAACAATAGATCTCTCCCACAATCCAGATATAGAAAACTTGTATATTGGTATGACGTACATGTATTATCCCGATATTACATCATGTGCCAAACTAAAAAGTATAGAGATACATCACCTCCGAGGAGGAATGGCGCCAGATTTATCCAACAAGCCTTTATTGGAAAATTTAAGTATGGACTGGCCACAAGAGACACTATATGAGAGATCATATGATATAGATGTGTCCGGTTGTCCTTTACTTAATCGATTACATGTTGGAAATGCGGTACGATCTATTTCCGATTTATCAAACAATCCCCTTCTGAAGGAACTGTATATTTGGAACTATAATTCACAAATAACAGGATTAGGTTCACTCTCTGAAATGGAAAGTATGACAATTGTAAATTCCAGTTTAACCACTTTGGATTTGAGCAATTTCACTAAACTGCAGCAATTACAGTGTTGGGATAACAATATTTTAGAACTGAATGTTTCCGGCCTAAATGACTTGGAATTACTAGAATGCGCGAATTGCGGCCTCACGGCACTAGACGTGACACATAACCCCAAACTATGGAAATTATCAATAAATGATAATAATCTCGGTTCCATTGATTTATCCGAGAATCCACTACTCGAAGAGTTGGCAATATGGAATTGCGGGCTAACGATTCTGGATATGACAAATAATCCAAAACTCACATGGGTGCGTTGTTGGAGTAATCGTATTGTAACGCTAGATGTTTCTAAGAATCCTCTCCTAGGGACACGGCCTTCACAAAGCAAATATGACAATGGGTTATGGTGTGTCCAGCAAAACGATGCGCAGGGGCATAACTTTTTACAGACTTTGTATATAGCTGAAGGACAACAGATCCCTTATGTTACTCTGAACCGGAGCGACGAGGCAATTCCTGCGGAGACCACCATCACAGTCTCTCCATCCGGTGGCGGTGGTGAAGGCACCGGAAACGAAAACTGGTAATTTTTTGTACTTTTGTTAAATGCCCAACACCATTCCAGAAATAGCAACGCTCCTGCAGGAGGTTGAGCGCAAGTACGGGCGGAAGGTAAGTACTTCCACGGATTTCGAGTCCCTGTCGGTAGTGATCGAGAGGGACATCAACGAGTACATATCCGCTTCCACGCTCAAGCGGATGTGGGGGTATGTGAGCCTGAAGCCGGCGCCGCGCGTGGCGACGCTGGACGTGCTCAGCCGATTCTGCGGCTACGCTTCCTTCGCCGACTTCAGGGATAAGATGAGGGTGAGGCCGGACGTTCCATCGGGCTTCTTCAGCACCACCTTCATCTCGTCGGTTGACCTGACCGAAGGAGAAAGGGTGCTTATCGGCTGGGCGCCCAACCGGCTCGTGACGCTGCGGTATCTGGGGGACGACAACTTTACCGTTGAGGAAAGCCAGAACTCCAAACTCCGCGTTGGAGACGTCTTCAAGGCTACCCAGTTCATGTTGTCATATCCACTGTTCATCGACCGGATCGACCGCCCCGACGGCCCAACCCCATCCTACGTGGCCGGCAAAAAAGATGGCCTCAACAGGGTAGAAAGGGATTAATTGCGGTTTTACTTGCTTTTAATGGCTTTCTTTTTTATATTGCGAAAAATTTCGCAACGAAAATTTTCGCAATATGGATAATCCTTTCAAATTCGGGTCAATCGTAGAGGGGCCATACTTTACTGACCGCTCCCGCGAGCGCGCCTTTCTCCGTCAGGTGCTTGACAGTCCCAACCACGCTGTTTTGATCAGTCCCAGACGCTATGGGAAGAGTTCACTTGTAGTAGAAACACTGAGGGACGTGAAACGGGACGTGATTGCAGTCAACATGCAGGCTGTTACCAGTTCGACCAAACTGGCGGAAGCTTTATACCGGAAATTTTTCACCCTGCATCCACTCGAAAAAGCCAGGCATTTCCTGTCTGAGCTCAGAATTGTCCCTACGGTTTCCTTCAATCCCGTCAGTGGTGCTCCTGAGGTTTCGTTTGTTCCCGATTCTGACAGGCAGGTCATTCTGGAGGATGCCTTCAATGTATTGGAAAACAGTGGTGGGAAGAAGCGTTTGATCGTGGTATTTGACGAATTTCCTGAAATCCTGCAATTGGAAAAAGGGCTTGACAAGATACTCAGGTCCATCATGCAGGAGCATAAAAACATCAATTATATCCTGATGGGCAGCCAGGAAGAAATGATGAAAATAATCTTTCTGCGCAAGAAGTCTCCATTCTACCATTTCGGGGTACCAATCCACTTGGACAAGATTCCCGCTCCTGATTTCAAGGATTATATCGTACAGCGTCTTCCATCGACTCTCCAGGAGGAATCCCGCTGTCATATTGCCGACGATATCCTTGCATTTACAGATTGTCACCCTTACTACACCCAACAGCTGGCATTTCAGGTGTGGTTTGAATTGCAGCAGACCGGGAATGTGTCCGGAATCGTGGAAACGGCTATTTCCCATATCGTTCAATCGCACGACTTTGATTATTCCCGTCTGTGGGAATCTATGAACAAGACCAACCGGATGGTCCTGATGAAACTTATAGACGAGGACACACCGCCTATGGAAAACTCGGAAATTCCTGCCAGCACCATTTTCAGCGCGTTGAAACGCCTGGTCAGTTCCGGGATTTTGATTAAAAATGGGAAGTATCGATATGACGATCCCTTCTTTAAGAAATGGGTTCTTCAATTGAGAAACATTTAATTCGCTGTAAAGTGCAAAGCAAACTCTGTTTGTTGACTGTCTTCGTTATGCTGGTCGCCGCCTGCCGGGAGCCGGACGGCCGGGAATTCATGGCACCTGAAATCGTGTCGGCGGAAGCCGTAATTGATGGGGCCACGGCCGTGTTCCGGTGTACGCTATCCAACGGGAGGGCGGAGAGTTGCGGGTTCATCCTTGACGACGGCAATGTAAAGCATGAACTGGAAGGAGTCCTGCAGGATAACGTTTTCACCGCCACGGCATCCGGGCTTGAAGTAGACAAAACCTACCGCTGGGAGGCTTTCGTCACTGCCGGCATCAGCGTCATCCGTTCACAGGAACAGTCGTTCACCGCACCGGACGGCTTCATTCCCATCCCGGATGCTGCATTCAAGGCCTATTTACTGAAGCTCTACGATCTGAACGGTGACGGCGAGCTATCTCCCAAGGAAGGAGAACGGGTTTATGAAATTCACCTCACAACCAGTCAGTTGGGGGTTAAGTCCCTGAAAGGTATTGAGTATATGGAGAACCTGGAAGAGCTGGATGCTTTCCTTTCGAGAACGCCGGTCTTTATGCCGGGGCGGGACGTGGCAGCCGCAATCGCCTCTGGCAGGAGGCTTCGGGCCGATGGCTGCAGGTCCAGGACTTGTCTGCCCGCGGCCTGGCCGTCGATTTCGGCGTGATGGTCCCTGTAGGCCATCTGACGCTGATGGCCGGCGTATCCTCCATCGAATTCCGTTCCGTATCTGCCGAAATCGGTCTCGGCTGGAGTTTCTGACTTCCGCATAAACGCCTCCGGCTCCGCCTCCACGGCCGTTCCGCAGCTTTCCCGGCCACGAAAACGGCTCAAAACGTGGCCCGCGGGCATCGCAAACTCTTCCCGGCCACGAAAACCCGCCATACCGTGGCCGGGAGGGGGTTTCGATGCCCCCTTACCTGTCGAAATACAGCGGGGAATCGAGCACGCGGCTGCAGCCTTTGAAATTGCCGATGATGCGGCGCACGGAAAGCAGGTTCTTCTCGTAATAGTCGGGCTCGCCCTCCACGAGGGAGTTTTCCCGGACAATCTTCGAAGAGTGGATGATGCGGCCCGGCCCGGTGCAGAGCGCGACGTGCGTGACGCGCCTTTCGCCGAAGAACAGAAGGTCTCCGGCCTGCATCTGCTCCGGAGGCACCTCCACGCCGCATTTCACCTGCTGCGACGCGTCCCTGGGCAGCTGGATGCCGTTCATGAAATAGCAGAAACCGGTGAGCCCGCTGCAGTCGAAGAGCCCCGAACTGATGCCTCCCCAGAAGTAGGGACAGCCGAGGAAGAGCCTCGCCGTGGCCAGCACGTCCGCCACCAGGTCTTTGTGCGGACGGGCCATCCATTCGCGGAAGTCGGCCACTCCGGCCTCGGGAACCCAGCCCTTGCGGCCGTCTGCCAGCAGCACCGAAACCCACCCGTCCTCAGCGTCTCCGCCTTTCAGGATAATGTCTCCCATGCTGAAATCGGACAGATGCGGGGCACCCTCGTTAGGCTCCGAAAAAATGAAGCCGCGTTCGGTGATGCAGATGTATCGCGGGGCGCTTCGCCAGCCTTCCGGCATGGGTGCGAGGGTGATGTCGTTTACCCAGCCTTCATAGGGCTCGGGAGTGCGGATCTTAACCCAGTAGCCGGTGGTGTCGAGCACCTGCACGGGGGTGCCCATGCGGCTCTGCGAAACGTTTTCGGAAGTGTACGAGGGGCTTTCCCTCATGAACACGCAGCTGGTGTTGATTAGCGCCCACTCGCCGGGGGGCAGGGGCTGTGCGCGGACGCACGATGCGAAGGCGATGAACGCCAACAGGAGCATAGACTTTTTCATCTCCCACAAATATAGGTAAAATTCGTATATTTGCAAACTATGAAGAAATGTAAGGTCCTCCTCATTGCGGCGCTGGCTGCGCTTGCAGGGTGCAATCTCGTCAACGACCTGGTCCACGACGACCAGGTGGTGGCGAAAGCCTGCGGCGAGAAGCTCTACCTGTCAGTGCTGTCACAATATATCCCGGACGGGGTCACGTCCGAAGACTCCACCCGACTGGCCCTCCAGTACATCAACTCCTGGGCGAGCGACATCCTGTTCAAGCACACGGCCGAAGCCCAGCTCTCCAAGGAAGACAAAGACGTCTCCAAGGAGCTGGAAGACTACCGGAGGTCGCTGCTCCGCTACCGTTACGAGCAGCGCTACATCACCGACAGGCTCGACACGGTCATCACCGACGCCCATGTGAACGAGTATTACGAGGCCCACAAGGAGAGTTTCACCTTGAGCCGCCCCATCCTGAAGGTCCGTTTCGTCGACATCATGAAAGACTCCCAGAACCGCGAGGAAATCCTCGGAAAGCTCCCCGCGGAGGGCGGCAGCGAGCTTGAAGACCTCGACTCCCTGGTGTATATCGCAGCCATCCGCTACATCGACAATTCCAATGTCTGGACCGATGCCGGCGCCCTGGCGCGCGAGTTCGGCACCGACTACGAAACCATGCTTTCCCACCTGAAAAGCAATTACATACTCCTCGAGTCCGAAGACAGGGGAGACCTTCGTGCGGCATACGTTTTCCAGATCATCCGCAGCGGGATTGCCCCGCTGGAGTACTGCAGGCCCATCATCAAGGACAACATCCTGAGCGCCCGCAGGCGTGACCTCCTCACCGGTTTGGAACAAGACTTGCTTACTGAAGCACTGAAGAACAAGGATTTAGTAATCTACGGCGAATGAAAAAGATTCTCACACTGGCAGCCCTGCTCGTCAGCACGGCATTGTGGGGCCAGAGATACGGCGGCATAGTGGACAAGACCATCGCGGTCGTCGGCAATGAAGTCATTACCATATCGGAGCTCGAAAGGGAAGTGCAGATGATGCGCGCCCAGGGCATGTCGTCCGACCAGAGCACCCGCTGCTCCCTGCTCGAGAGCATGATGCAGTCCAAGCTGTTCCTCATGCAGGCCAGGCTCGACTCGCTTACCGTCAACAATGAAATGGTAACCGCCGAGCTCAACCAGAGGCTGGACGAGATGCGCTACGCGCTTGGCGGCGACGAACAGGCCGAAGCCTACTTCGGCAAGCCCATCTACAAGCTCCGCCAGGAATGGCAGAAGCAGCTGGAAGACAACTCCCTCATCCAGCAGGAGCAGCAGGAGATCGCCAAGAACATCCCCGAGCTTACCCCATATGACGTCAAACGTTTCCTCGACACCGCCGCGGTGGACAACCTGCCCGTGATCCCCATCAAATACCAGATGAGCCAGATCTGCATCTATCCCGACAGGGAAGCGGCCAATATGGCCGTCAAGGAGCGTCTGCTCGAAATCCGCGAGCGCATCATCAACGGCGAGAAGTTCTCCACGCTGGCGCGCCTCTATTCCGAAGACACCGGCAGTGCACGCAAGGGCGGCGAGCTCGGAATGGCCTCCAGGAACATCTTCTGGCCGGCGTTCTCCGATGCCGCAATGGCCCTCAAGCCCGGTTCCGTGTCGCAGATAGTGGAAACCCCCGACGGCTTCCACATCATCCAGGTCATAGAAAAGAAGGGCGACAGCTTCAACGCCAGGCACATCCTGCTCAAGCCCAAGTACACTTCGGCCGACCAGGAAAAGGCCTTCCACAAGCTGGACAGCCTCAAGACCCAGATCGACAGCAACAAGATTGCTTTCGACCTGGCCGCGCGCTTCTATTCCGAAGACCCTGCCACCCGCACCAACGGCGGGCAGATGGCCGATCCGGGCACCGGCAGCTCCTATTTCGAAATCGACCAGATCAAACCCGAAGACTACCAGGCGGTGAAGAACCTCGAGCCCGGGCAGGTGTCCGCGCCCATAGTTTCCCGCGACAACGAGGGCCGCGACGGCAATCTGGTTTACAAGATAATCCGGCTCGACAAAATAGTGCCTTCGCACACCGCCACGTTCGAGAACGACTACACGGAACTGCTGGGAATTGTGCGCAACTCCAAGCAGATGGAGGCCATCAACTCGTTCGTGGAAAAGAAGATAGGCGAAACCTACATAATCATCGATCCGCTTTTCGGCGACTGTGACTTCTCCCGCAAAGGATGGGCGCAAAAGGTAAGGAAATAGTTCTTCTGGCCCTTGCCCTCCTGTGCGCGGGTCCCGGTCTTTCTGCCCAGAAAAAAGAGCAGAAAGACAGCCTCGTGCGCCTTATCAAAGCCGCCAACGTGCAGCTCCTGAACGAGAACGGCAGGGCGTACCGCCGCAGTCTCGACGCCACCTTCCTGCACAACGGCACCTATTTCATCTGCGACACCGCCCTCTATAACGTCGAGGAGCGCGTGCTCAACGCCACCGGCAACGTGAAGGTGGTGCAGGACGAGACCATCCTCACCAGCCAGAAGATGGACTACTTCGTGGATGACAACCTGATCGTGTGCCGCGGCGGGGTGGTCCAGCTGGAAGACAGCGACCACAACACCCTTCGCACCTACACCCTCGACTACAACACTCTCGACAGCATAGCCTTCTTCCAGAACGGCGCCTCCATGCGCGACTCGGAAGGGCAGATAATCGAGAGCCGCGAAGGCCGGTACGACGCCCGCAGGAAAGTGTTCTCCTTCAGGGACGACGTGAACATGTTCACCGACTCGGTCTTCATCAAGACCAGCATGCTCGACTACGAGTCCCGTCCGAACAGGGCCATCTTCCTGGCTTACATAGACTTCTGGAAAGAGGGCAACATGCTCTCCGCCGGCGGCGGATGGTACGACAGGCCCTCCGAGGTCTTCTTCTTCGAAAAGAACGTGCACGGCACCACGGATGCCCAGGAGGCCTGGTGCGACTCCCTCTTCTACTACCGCCTCACCGAAGACGTGCTGCTGCTCGGGCATGCGCAGCTGCAGGACACCACCCGAGACGTGGCGGCGGTCGGCGGCAGGATCCACTACATCGACTCCCTCTCCCGCATCAAGCTGAGCCGGGAGGCGGCGGTGGCCCTACGCACAACGGAGGAAGTGCCCGTCCGGGACGAAGAAGGGAACAAGGTGGGCTCAAGGCAGCGCATCGATACGCTTTATTTCGGCGCGGACTCCATCACTTACCGCACGGTTCCGATGTGCGATATCCCCGACAATGAGTTCAAGGAGGCCGAGACCCGCAAGGCCGACATTTATACCGATCCGGTCCAGGAATACCGCCAGAAGGCCCTGGAAGCGGCCAGGAAGGCTGCGGAGGAAGCCAAGAAGAAGATGGAAGGCAACAGCCAGACCGCAGGAAGCACCTCTGCCGAAGAGGATGCCCCTCCGCCCCCTCCGCCGCCGGAAGAAGAGGCACCACCGCCCCCTCCGCCACCTCCCCCCGCAGAGCCTGAGGACAGCCTGACGGCCCCCGCGGACAGCCTCTCCGCTCCTTCGGACAGCCTTGCAGCGCCCTCCGACAGTCTGGGCGTTCCGGCCGACAGCCCGGCGGCTCCCGCCGAGCCGGCCGATTCCACCAGAATGGGCTTCATGGAGGCGAAGGGCCACGTGAAGGTCTACCGTTACGACCTCCAGATGGTCTGTGACTCACTGCGTTACAACGACCTTGACTCCATTGCCCGCTTCTATATCGACCCGGTCGCGTGGAGCGACGGCAGACGGCAGTACTCCGCCGACAGCCTTTTCGCCCTCGTGGCGGGACGCAGCGTCGACAGAGTGAGCCTGCTGAACAACGCCTTCATCATCACGAAAGAGGATTCGCTGCTGTTCGACCAGATAAAAGGCACCGAGGTGATGGCGTATTTCGACACCACCGGCACCCTCAAGCGTTTCGACGCCCTGGGCGGCGCGTCGGCCATCTTCTACCTCAGGGAAAAGGAGGCCATCGCCACCGTCAACAAAGTGGAAACCAAGATGATGTCGGCCCTGTTCAAGGACGGAAACATCGACCAGGTGTACTATTTCGACAGCCCCAAGAACGACGCGTATCCCATCCCTCAGCTGAAAAGCGAGGACCGCTCGCTCAAGGGCTTCAACTGGCAGCAGGAAATCCAGCCCAAGGGCAAGGAGGACATCACCGACCTCACCGTGAGGCCCTCCGAAAGGGCGGCCTACGAGAGCCGGCCGCGCGCGCAGTTCCGGCAGACCAACATCTTCTTCCCCGGCTACATGAACGACGTCTACCGTTCTATTGAAGACGCCAGAAGGCGCAGAGAAGAGCGCCGGAGGCAGCAGGAAGCGCTGAAGGCGATGGAAGAGGCTGCCGCGGCCGACACCCTTTCCGCCGCGGTGGATTCCCTCGCGGTGCCGCTGGATTCGCTCGCCGCCGCCGTGGACAGCCTTGCCGTGCCGCTTGATTCCCTTGCCGCCGGTTTGGACAGCCTCGGTGTGCCGCGGGATTCCCTTGCGGCTGCATCCGACAGCCTCCATGCGGTGGCGGATTCCCTTTCCGCAGGCGCCGACAGCCTCGGCGTCGAACCCGTCGTGGACGAGAAGGCTCTGAAAAAGGCTGAATGGGAGCGCAAGAAGGCCGAAAAGGAGGCTGCGCGCGAGGCTCGGTGGGCGCAGCTCGACTCTCTCGACGCCGCAAAGGCGGCTGCGAAACTCGCAAAGAAGGAGGCGCGCAAGAAGGCAAGGATTGAGAAGCAGCTGAAGCGCATCGAGGCCCAGAACGAGAGGGACAAAAAGAAGCTCGAACGCTACGTGGAGATGTACCGCAGGCGCAAGGCCCGCGAGGACGCACGTGCCGCCGCGAAGGCAGCCAGAGAGGCTGCAAAGGCCGCCGCGGAAGCCGCTGCTGCAGCAGTCGAAGCTCCCGCTGATAGCGCCGGTGAATCCGCCGTCGAAACCCCCGAAGATACGACACTAAAAACTATAGATGATGGAAAAGATACTCGACAGGTTCCTCCGCTACGTGAAGGTGGACACCCAGAGCAACGAGGACTCACAGACTCAACCCTCGACAAGCAAACAGCTGAACCTCCTGAAACTTCTCTGCAAAGAGCTTAACGACATGGGCGTCGAGGCCACCCTCGACGAATACGGTTACGTGATGGCCCGCATCCCGGCCAATGTGCCCGGCGAACATCCGGCCATAGGCTTCATAGCCCACGTGGACACCGCTCCCGATGCCTCCGGAGAGAATGTCAAGCCTCAGATAATCAAGAACTACGACGGTTCCGCAATAGAGCTTAAGGGGGTGCCGGGGCTCAAGCTCGACCCCGTGGCTTTCCCGGAGCTGCTCGCCCATAAAGGCGAAACCATCATCACCACCGACGGCACCACGCTGCTCGGCGCCGACGACAAGGCCGGCGTCGCGGAAATCATGAA
>CAMHTE010000058.1 GCA_946187975.1 uncultured Bacteroidales bacterium
CCACCCCATTTATTGGTGTAGGAGAGAGTCTTGGTCGAGGGCTGGATGGCCATTGCCTCGCTCAGGCGATAGATGTGGTAGTTGTAGTTGGTACCCACGGAATATAGCATGAGCATGTCGTTAGCCTCGTCGATGGCGACCTGCAGGTTCCTGCAGTCGGGGAGCCAGTAGTTCTCCTCCGTCTCCGCGGCCTTGATGACGCTGCCGGGCGAGAAGCGGACGCGGGCTATGGTCTGGGCTTCGCCGTAGTTGCCGGACGAAGTCTTGGTTCCGTAACACGGGATCCAGCACCAGGTGTTACCGCCGGTGACCTCCACGTAGAGGTTCTGCCCGTGGCCGAAGTACGCGAACCTCATGTACTCGTACTCATTGCCCTTCAGCTGCCTGCGGCTGACGCAGTTCATGTGGTTGTTCGTGCCGGTGGCGATCTGCGAGAAGTACATCATCTCGTCGGGACCGAAGGCGAAGCTCTGCATAACGGAGTTGTACGGAAGCTTCTGGCCGGCGGCATAGATCATCGAGCCGGTGAGTGTGGAGTTGAACACGTCCGTGTCGATGACATCAACCACCATGCGCTTCACTATGAACCCGTCGGGAGAGGTGGCGGTGATGACGCTGCGCCCCTTGGCCACGCCGGTAACCACGCCCTTGTTCGTTACGGTGGCGATCGAAGGCTTGGACGACGAGAAGGTGATTCCCAGGTCGGTGTCGCCTATGTTATAGGTCGTGCCGCCGGAAACGACGGTTATGCCCGGGGTAATCTTTTCGCCCACGAAGCAGTCCATGGCGGCGAAGTCAATGTTGATTTCCGTCACGGACGGATAATCCATTTCCTCAAGGGTAACAGGATAGATCTTGTCGTTCTCCAGGGTCCGGGAGAAGCTCTTCATGGCGTACATCTTGGACGCCGAGCCGGTATTCATGATGACGTACAGGCCGTTATAGGTCTGTCCGGGAATAACCGACACGAGGTAGGTCTTACCTTTCACGAAGCTGCCCTTGACGGTCAGATTGGAGAAGGTTGACTTGTCCGTTTCGTATTCGCCGGAGAAGCCGTTCATATTCACCACGCCGCTCACGGCAACACTGCCCTCCACCCCGTCCGGGGATGATATGGTCATGGACTTTACGCCGTCGATAGGTACCGTAACGGCGATGTACGCGCCCAGGGAACGGAAACGCACCCTGCCATTGGATACCCTGCCCGCTGCCGAGAAGCTGGAAAGCGATCCGGCCATCTCCTGCTGTTGCTGGATGGACATGGACACTATCTTACCCTCGATGGCCGGGGCTATGGTGTTGTCGTCCGAATACGGATAAGCCGCGTAATACGACGTGCTGCGCTTAACCTTGCCGGTAAATACGGCCGAAGTGCTTCCGGCGCCAGAGGAAATGGTGAATTTGCGCATGCCGTAGGTGTCGAAAATGTTGATCGTCGCATCTTCCGGCCATACGAAATCCAGCCCTTCCGGAGCGGGCGATTCAGCGGTGAAGCTTATTTCATCCAACTGCTCCTCGATGTCATCGGGTTCGGCAGAGCCGCCTCCGCAGCCGGAGAGGGCCAGCAGGCCCGCTCCGGCGAGGACGGCGAAGATCTTTCTGAGTTTCATTTATTTCTTAACGACTGTTACCTTGTCGAGCCATATCCTGTTGACACCGCCGGTCACCTTGCCTTCGCTGCCGGAGGCAATGACTATCCTGGTGGAGGAAGTGGCTCCTGTAATTGTGAATGAATGTGTCTGGGGTTTGAATCCGCCAAGCTCCTTGGGAGACTTGTTGTCGAACGCCAGCACTCCGGCGGTAGCTCCGTCGATGCTGCCGTCGCCCACAAGGGTTACCGAGCAGGTAGCTCCGTCGGTGATATCCACAAGCTCGCCGTCTGCGGCCGTAGGCAGGGCATACGGAATGACGTCGAAGCTGACCGTCAGGTCGGTGGGAGCGGTGAGGCTGCGGAGTTCGGGGAGCATCAGGTACCCGTTCGACGAGCCGGACCCGTACTTGACGCAACCGGCTCCGGGATAAAGCATCAGATGATTCCCAGCCTCGGCCTCGAAGGACTCGTCGGAGTAGTTGGAACCATAATTCCACTTGAGCCAGTAGTCGTTCATGTAGACATACTTGTTAACATAGGCCGACTTCCAGACATTGGCGCAGGTGCTGGCCGCATTGCATATCACGTTGCACTGGGTCATCGATGCCTCCCTGCTGATGTAGTTGGCAATGTTGTAGTTACCCGAGAATGCGGTGTGAGGGCCCCATGCGAGGTGTCCCAGATGTCCGCCGATCCAGTTGTCGTTGAAGTCTTCGTAGAACACGTAGTCGGCTGCATTCACATCCGGCTCGGAGGTGTAATCGAGAACGGTCCAGTCGGAATCCTTGTACTTGGTGGCATCGGTGGTGATGCGCTTGACGGCTATCTTGTAAGCGGTCGAGGGCTCGAGTCCGCCGAAGACGAAGCGGTTGGGGTAGATATTGTTCGACTGACCGTAGTTGCCCTTAGGATAACTGCGGAGCACTTCTCCGGAGGCGTTGCGGAGTTCCAGCGAGAACGTCCTGGAGGTGAGTTCGGTCATATCGGCACTCCAGGTTGCGATAACCATCGCCCGCTCGCTCTTGTAGACGCTCACGACCGGAGCGGTCAGAGGAGACAGGACAGAGAGCGTCTGCAGGTCGATCCACTTCGACCAGGCGGAGTTGAACGACTCGTCTTTCTCGTAGACGGCACGCACGCGGGCCTTGTAGTCGGTATTGGGAGCCAGCTCGCTGATGATGGCCTCATTGCTTGCAACGCGCGCGGCTTTTACGAAGCCGGGAGCCGAAGCAGGAGAGAGTTCGAAGTCGTAGGCGCTCGCTCCGCGGACGGACTTCCAGGTAACCTTGACAGAAGACTCGTACGCCGTGCCTTCCAGATCCGTGGGTGCTGCGAGAGGCTCGTTGACTGCGCTCGCCACGGTGATATTGATTGCTGCGAGGAAGAAGCGGCTCTTGCCGGAAGTGGCATCAGAAGCCGCCCAGCGAATCTTCGTCCACGGAGTGGCATCCTTGACAGTAAGGGCGTAATGGATACGGACATCACTTTCAGTGGAAAGGATGCCGCCCACCATCTCGCCACCGTCAACGGCACTCGCGGTAACTTCGCCGGTATCGCCTTTCCAGCGATAGTAGTCAAATTCCACGAGAATGTCGGACGTAGTGGTTAGGGCGGACAGTGCAGGGGTTATGAAATAACCTCCGACCGCACTGGTACCTATCTTGAGGGAGCCGCCGAATTCGTACACTTTGTTTCCGGCGTAGCCCGAAAGGCCTCTTGCTGCCCTGAATTCAGTCATATCGGAACGGAACAGGTCGGTAGTTCCGGGGGTGTTATAGGCACAAGGCTCGGTCTCGTCGTCGGGCGATACGCCAGCGGCCTCACCTATGATCGAACGGATGCCCGGGGTCTTTTCCAGATAATGACCTCCCCAGGGGAACTTCGATTCGGGAAGCAATAGCAGCGTATTCTCGTCCAGTACGGTCGCGGATATCGTGCCCTTCTTGACCTCCTCTCCATTCAGAGAAACTGAGAAACTAATGGACAGGTCGTCCATCGCCGTGGGCGTCCCTGAGAAGGGAGCCGAAATGGTGCCATCGCCGGAAGCCGCTATTACCGTCTCGTACTCATTGAACACAAGTCCCGCGGAACCGGGGCCGGAAAGAACGGCAGTAACCTTAACGGACTCTCCTCCCTTCGCCTTGCGGTAGGGCACGTCGATGGAAGCTACCGGATCTATATTTACGCGGAAAGCTCCTCCGAGCACCGGATCGCCGAGTTCGAAGAACCCGGCCTCCTGGACGGCATCGATCGTGAGCTTTTTGCCTGAGCCTTCGAGATAAATGACGGCCGAGCGCTCATCCCCCGAATTGGCTTCGGCGGTAACCGTAACGGTCGTATAGGCGTTGCCGTCGCCGTTTCCTTTGCTGGGGTCGAAGCTGAGCCATTCGGCCTCCGACCATACCGACCAGGATCCGACGTTACGGACCGTGAAGGTGGCGGTGGAGTTGTCGTAAGCCAGGGTGATCTTGTCCGTGCTGCGGGTGAGGGTGTTCACCTCCGTTTCCTCCTTCGAACAGGCGAAGGAAGCGGCAAGCAGCAGGGCAGCGATGCAGGCCTTAATAACTATGGTTGTATTACTTGCCATATCCGTGACGTTTCTTTGCAGCCACAAAACTGCCGGGAAAGGTCCCGCCTGGGATCCTCCCGGAACAACCACTTGACTTGCTTGCAATGCAAACATAAGAAAAAAGAAACTTTTTTCAAAAAAAAGCAAAGAAAAAGAAAATAATTCATACCTTTGGGAAGACATAAAAATCACTAATCCGCAACCACCGGACAGTGACCACGATTTGCTTGCGGCCGGGCAGTATTGCCTGGGCTCGGTTTTATCGTACACTATCATTGACATTTATGCCAAACACATTCAAAAAGTTGGTCACGTCTGTCATTCTGGTTGCCCTGACGGCATGGACTGCCTTAGCGCAGGGAACCGTCAGCGGAACGATACGGGACAAATCCGGAGAGCCCGTCCCGGGAGCCGTTGTGACTCTCAAGGGAACGTCCAGGGGCGCGATGGCCGACATGCAGGGCAGATATTCCATTACCGCCGGGAAAGGCGACGTGCTGGAATTCAGCTGCCTGGGGTACCGTACCGAAAGCGTTACCGTTCAGAAGCTCGAAGGCCTTAACATAGTCCTCTTGGAAGACAACACCTCGCTTGAGGAGTCGGTCGTCATTGGTTACGGCGTTCAGAAAAGAAGGGATATAGTAGGTGCCGTGGAGAAGATAGGCGGCGACATCATCGAGGGGCGCAAGACCTCGAACGTATCCCGTTCGCTGCAGGGGCAGGTCCCCGGCCTTACCCTCACTTTCACCGACGGTAAGCCCACGACGGGTGCCACCATCCGCATCCGCGGTAACGCCACTTCCATCGGATCCGGCGGTAGCGCGCTCGTGCTGGTAGACGGCGTGGAAACCGACATGAACACCATCAACCCTTCGGATATAGAATCCATCTCTGTCCTGAAAGACGCCTCCTCGGCGGCAGTTTACGGAGCGAAGGGAACCTTCGGTGTGATACTCATCACCACCAAGAACCCCACCGACGACAAGGTCCGCGTCGTATATGACGGAAGCCTGTCCATCCTTTCGAGGACGGTGGAGCCCCAGACGGTCACCAACGGTCTGAAGTGGTTCGACGAGTACAGGGAAGCGTACTTCGGGCGTTACGCTTCGTACAGCAACACCATAAACAACGCCCTCAACGTTTACACCGCAGACTGGTACGCAGAATTGCAGAAGCGCGACGCCGATCCTTCCTACGAGAAATGGCGCGTAAACTCCAGCGGTCTCTACGAATACTTCGGCAACTACGACTGGCACGACATCGTATTCCGCGACTATACCACATCGCAGCAGCACAACGTTACGATCAGCGGAGGCAGTTCCTCGGTCAAATACATGGTTTCCGGCCGCTTCTTCGACCAGGACGGAATCTACAACTACGGACAGGAGGAATTCCGCCAGTACAACATACGCTCGAAGATCGACATCCAGATAGCCAAGTGGCTCAAGTTCAGCAACAACCTATCGTACATGAGGAGGTCGAACTTCCAGCCCCGCGTGGCCGAGGGTAACCAGACCATCCAGAGACAGATGGAAATCGTAGGTTCCCCGCTCATGGGCGTCTACAACCCCGACGGAACATGGACCCACGCTGCAACCTATATAGGTATAGCCGGTTTCGACGAAGGTACCACATGGTGGAAATACGCCAAGAACGACGTGCAGGAACGCATGGCCCTCCAGGCCATCTTCTTCAAGAAGCAGCTCGTGCTGGATGCGGACTTCGCTTACTTCGACAACTTCACCCGCAGGGAGAACACCCGTAACCAGTACACCTACTACACCGGCCCCAACAGCACTGGAAAGCAGCCCAACTCCACCTTCCTGTACCAGTATGAGTACGTCCGCGACAGGTGGAACACCTCGGCTACCGCCACTTACACGCCGAATCTTCCCAAGAAGCACTCGCTGACCGCGATGATAGGTTTCAACGCCGAAGACGACACCTACCTCAAGCAGGTGGTACAGCGTTCCAACGTGCTCTTCCCCGACAAGGTCAACCCTAGCCTCGTCGACGGCGAAGACTTCAACTGGGCCGATAACAGCTCTTATTCCGCATCGCTCGCAGGCTTCTTCTACCGCCTGCACTACGGATTCGACAGCAGGTACCTCTTCGAACTCAGCGGACGCTACGACGGAAACTCCAAGTTCCCTTCCGGCCAGCGCTGGGGATTCTTCCCCTCCGGCTCCTTCGCCTGGAGGCTCTCGGAAGAACCGTTCATGAAGTGGAGCAAGAAGTGGCTCGACAACTTCAAGTTCCGCGTATCGGCAGGTACCTCCGGCAACGGTCTTATCAGCAATGCCTACGCCTACCTCTCAACCATGAGCCTGAGCTCTTCCTCCATCCCGGAGAACGGCTCGGAGTTCAAATACACCACCGCTCCCACCCCCGTTCCTGACGGACTCACATGGGAAAAGAACTCCACCTATAACCTCGGTCTGGACGTGGAGGCCCTCAACGGAAGGTTCAACTTCAGCGGCGATATCTACCGCAAGATGACCACCGACATGTACGTCACCGGTGATGAACTTCCCGCCGTTTACGGTAACGCAGCCCCTAAGGGCAACTACGCCGACATGAAGACCGACGGATGGGAACTCAGCATCAGCTGGAGGGACGCTGTCCGCGTAGGCGGCCGCGACCTCACCTACGGCGTCAAAGGAATGATCTGGGACAGCCGCAGCTGGATTACCCGCTACACCTCCAAGACCGGAACCCTCTCCACTATCTACGCCACCCACTACTACGAGGGCATGGAAATCGGTGAGATCTGGGGTTACCGCATCGCCGGCCTCTTCGAAAGCACCGAGGAGATAGCCGGATGGGCGGATCAGTCCAAATTCAAATACTTCACCGGCTCCTGGGCTCCTGGCGACCTCAAGGTCATGGACCTGGACGAAAGCGGAGTCATCAACAACGGTTCCAACACCCTCAAGGACCACGGCGACCTTACCAAGATAGGTAACTCCGCTCCCCGTTACTGCTACAGCCTCACCTTCAACCTCGGCTGGGGCGGCATAGGCTTCAGCGCGATGCTGCAGGGCGTGGGTAAGAAAGACTGGTACCCTCAGGGCGGATCCGGATACTTCTGGGGAATGTACAACCGTGCCTACGGCTTCTGCCTCCCCTGGCAGACCGCGGAAAACCGTTATTCCGACATCAACCCCGACCCTGACGCCTACTGGCCCAAGATGCGCGGCTATCAGTCGCAGTATTCCGGAGGTTTGATGTTCCACGCCAATGACCGTTTCCTGCAGGATGCAAGCTACCTGCGACTCAAGAACGTCACCCTGGACTACACCTTCCCCAAGAAGAAGGTTAAGAAGTTCGGCATGGAGCAGCTACGCATCTACTTCACGGGTGAGAATCTCCTGACCTTCACCCCTCTCAAGAAACACGCTACCAACTTCGACCCCGAGGCAATCAGCCTCGGCGACGCCGAATTCGGCGTGACCACCAACGCGGCCAGCAATGCCGGTTCCGCACAGGGCGCAGGTTACAGCTACCCGGTCATGAAGACCTTCACTTTCGGTCTTAACGTCACATTCTAAAAGGAAAGAGCCATGAAAAGAATATATGTCATTTTCGCAACGATGATTCTTGCCGCAGCAGCGGTATCGTGTGACGACTTCCTTTCCAAGGACACCATATCCACGCTCAACTCCGAGACCTTCTTTACGAACGCGAAGTCCCTGGAGCTTTACGCCAACGGATTCATGAACAGCATGATGCCCGACGCGTCCGACATAGTCCAGAGCAACGACAGCTACTCCGACGTATGCGCAACCCGTACCGGTCTGAGCATGTTCACCACGGTGTGGACCTCGTCCAACCAGACGGGCTGGGCCTACAGTAACTGGACCAACCTCTTCCGCATCAACTACTTCCTCGTCCATATGCGCGAGGTCAGCGGTGTCAGCGAGGAGGATCTCCTCAACTACGAAGGTATAGCCAAGTTCTGGAGGGCATACTTCTACTTCGCAAAGATGCGCACCTTCGGCGACGTGCCGTGGTACGACAAGCCCATCGACCAGGACGACGAGGTCTCCCTCTACAAACCGCGCGACAGCCGCGAACTTATCTCGCACAAGATCCTGGACGACCTGGACTTCGCCATTGCCAACTGCTATCCCAACGTGGAGACCCAGCAGGCGGACAAATGGAAGGCCCTCGCCCTCAAGTCGAGGTTCTGCCTCTACGAAGGCACATACAGGAAGTACCACACCGTCAACCCCTCCACCGGAGATCCCTGGGATGACGACGAGGCCGATTTCTACCTCCAGGAGTGCGTGAAGGCATCGCAGGAAATAATCACCACGGGCCCCTTCAAGCTCAACGAAGCCGTTTCCACGACCAACTACCGTAAACTCTTCACCACTGAGGGACTCAACCACTCGGAGATTATCTGGCAGAGGGAATACAACGCCGACCTCATCATGGGTCATCAGATAAACTGGGACTTCTGGAACCAGAACTCCCAGCGCTGGTCCATGACCAGGACCATGGCCGACATGTACCTCAAACTGGACGGCTCCCGCTACACGCAGAGCGCCAATTACGGCAAGGACCTCTTCCCCGACGAAGTGGCCAACCGCGACTACCGCATGCAGCAAACCATCATCACTCCCGGGTATCAGAAAGAGGTTAACGGAGAGCTCGTACAGTTCCCCGTGCAGGCCAACGGAACCCTCACAGGTTACCAGATTATAAAGTACTGCTACGACGACGACAAGCACATGTCCGGAAACAACTTCACCTGCATCCCCGTCATCCGCTACGCCGAAGTACTCCTCAACTATGCCGAGGCCTCGGCCGAACTGAACAACGGCGTGCTTACGGACGATATCTGGAACAAGACCATACGTCCCCTGCGCTCAAGGGCCGGAGTCGTCGGGTCCAAACCCGCAACCATCGATCCCTGGCTTTCCGCGTACTACATGACCGACAAGTCCGATATCGTGGAGATACGCCGCGAAAGGGCTGTGGAACTGTTCATGGAAGCCACCCGCTGGAACGACCTCATGCGCTGGCATCTCGGTAACAAGTGCGTACAGACCTGGGAAGGCATCTACATCCCCGGCGAAGGCATCGTGATGGACCTCAACTCCGACGGCAAGCCCGATACCTGCTACGGTACCGGCAACCAGGACGGAGTACAGTACTTCGATCCTTCGGTGTCGTCGTTCAAGCTCAGCGGAACGACTTCCGGCAGGCTCATATATGACCTGGCGCGCACCTGGGCCAACAAGATGTACCTCAGGCCCATACCCCATACAGCTAACTCAATCAACCCCAACCTCGGACAGAACTTCGGCTGGGAAGACTAAAATAAAGATATGAAACCCATAGACAAAGAACTTCTTGCAAAGAGCCAGACACAGGCTCTGTCGGTCGGCAAAGGCGCGATGGCCGGCACTCCGGACATGTTCCGCAAACTCTTCGGAGACTCCACTGCGGTGGTGGTCGCACACATAGCCACATGGAAAGTGGCTGGCGAACAGGTCTACGGCTACCTCAAGGCCGCAGGCATCCCCATGGTCGAACCCTTCGTCTTCGACGATCCCGACATGTTCGCCGAATGGAGCTACCTCGAGCAGCTGGAAGCGTACCTTAAAGACAAGGACGCAATCGCCGTCGCCGTGGGCTCCGGGGTCATCAACGACCTCACCAAACAGGTGTCGCACCGCCTCGGACGCAAATACATGATAGTGGGAACCGCCGCCTCCATGGACGGATATACAGCATACGGCTCGTCCATCACCATCGACGGCAACAAGCAGACCCTCTCCTGCCCCGCCCCCTACGGAATGATACTCGACCCCGAAGTGGCGGCCGCCGCACCCGAGGGGATGTCGGCGTCGGGATATGCCGACCTCATCGCCAAGGTTCCTTCCGGAGCCGACTGGATGATTGCCGACGCAGCCGGCGTGGAAGCCATGGACCAGTACGCCTTCGACCTCGTGGAGATTCCCATGAAGGAGGCCCTCTCGGATCCCGCAGGGGTTGCCGCGGGCGATGTCGATGCAACCGAAAAGCTGGCCTACGGCCTCATCATGAGCGGATTCGCCATGCAGGCGTACAAATCCAGCCGTCCCTCGTCCGGACTGGAGCACCAGTTCAGCCATTACTGGGACATGGAGGACCTTTCCTACCCCGACGGCAAGCACGTCTCGCACGGCTTCAAGGTCGGCATAGGCACCCTCGCGTCCACCGCCTGCCTGGAGTTCCTGCTCGGATACGACATGAACTCCATCGACCCAAAGGCATGTGCGGCCGCATGGCCCACCTGGGAAGAACTTGAGGCCCACATCCGCAAGCTGTTCGCCAATCAGCCCGGACACCTCTCCCGCGCCCTCATCGAAACCCGCGACAAGTACGTCGATGCGGCGGAGGTCGCCCGCGAGGCGGAAGCCCTGAAGGCCGCATGGCCCTCGCTGAAGGGGCGCATACGCAGGCAGATTCTGCCGTTCGACGAGGTAAAGGAACAGCTCCGTACCGTGAGGGCACCCTACGAGTCCGAACAGATATGCGTCAGCAGGGAGAAGTTCCGCAGCACCTTCCTCGGCATCCCCTTCATGCGCAGCCGCTTTACCAGCATCGACGCCATACTGCGTCTCGGCCTTATGGACGAATGTGTCAATTACCTTTTCGACGGACCCAACCCTGTATTTTAAGCCATGCTCGAAGAACTTAAGGAAAAAGTATTCCAGGCAAACCTGCAGCTTGTAAAGAACGGCC
>CAMHTE010000059.1 GCA_946187975.1 uncultured Bacteroidales bacterium
AGGTTTGTTTGCAAAACAGGCCGTTTTTGCAAACAGAATTACAATCAATGTCAGCCAGCGCTGCCGCTCCGGCCTCCCCCTAGCGGAAGCGGTAGAAGAAGCGCAGCATCAGATAACTGCTGATTCCGTTGTAAAGCGTGACGGAGCGACTCGAGGCGCCTACCGTCCTGGTAAGGTTGTCCTGACTGTCCAGGATGTCGTACCAGCAGAGACGCAGTGTGGCACGACCGCCAGCCATGCGCTTCACGAGTTCGGCGTTCCAGATATGATAATCCTTGTTGAGTTCGTTCCAGGCCCATCCACGCTGGAAATAGGTCGTATAGTCGGACTCGATGCGGAATCCCCATGGCATGGCTATGAGGGTCGAGGCTCCTGCGATGTAGCTCGTTGGAGTCTGGTTCATCTCGGGACGCAACAGGCTGCATTCGACCGTATACTCCAGTCCTCCGTTGAGGGCCAGTTCCAGCCGGACGCTGCGGAAGCGGCCTTCGAACCTGTCCTTTGCCATGAAGCGACGCACTATGTTAGTCTCATCCTTTCGTGTCCTGTTGTTGTAAAGGTATGAGGTATTGTTCTGCAGTTCAGCCCCAGTCTGGTTAGTCAGCGTCCATCTGGTATCCTTCATCATGTGGTTGAACGCCGCCGAGCCGGTTACCTTCCAGTTGCCGTTGATATTCCTGGGAGATGAGGTGCGGACACCCGAAGTCTCGTCGTAAACGGTTGAGGTGGATACGGCCCTGCGGGTGCTGGAATACACCAGGCTCCCTACGAAACTGTCCTGTTTCTTCGGATTGGAGTAGTTGTAAGTAAGGTTAGCGTTATGCACAAGAGGCGACAGCAGCCGGGGATTACCCACGTTGACATACAGGGGATTACTGCCGTTGGTGATTGGCAGCATGGAGTTCACCGGAGCGGAATTCACCCAGGTCCTGTAGTTGAAAGAAAGCTGTTTGTGCCTATTGAAGCGGTAGCGGAACACAAGGTTGGGAGCAGCGTCCAGGGCACTGCGGCGCACGTCATCTCCCTTGCATTCGAGCAGGCTCCCCTGGGTACGGACGGTTCCGCCCAAAGTTAAATTATACTTGCGCGAATGCTTCACGAAGTTTACCTGAAGGGACCCCATTGTCCGCCCGTAGTCCGCTTCAGCGCTGAATAGTCCAACAAGTCCGCCTTGCCATCCAGCTGGGAGTGCCGATCTTGTCTTTCCAAGTGACAGCCCGGGAGCCACCGTCCAGGACGGATCGATGGCGGCGAGGTCGTAGTAAGCCTTGTCCTGATGCTGGTGGGTGTACTCCAGGCGCATCCAGCTTTGGAGCGACCATCCGTTCCCGAGTGGGTTATTGAAGCTGACCTGCCCGTAAACCTGTCCCATCCAGGAGTCGTTGTCGATGTAGCTGGAACGCAGCAGCAGAGAATCCGGGTTTTTGCTGATGCGGTAATAGCGGGTGAGATAATTGCCGAACTGGTCTGTGGATGACGTCCAGGCCTGGGTCTGTATCCGGAACGACAGGCTGCGTCCCTTCTTCGCTTTGGACCTTATAGTATATGAGCAGCTCATTTTCCCGCTCAGGCGGGAGTAGAAGGATCCGGTGGTGTTGCGGGTAGAGTTAACTCTGATAGATGTGAACGGATCCCCGGTGACGTCAAAACCCATCCAGCTGTTTGGATCGGGGTCGATGTTATAGGGGTTCCCCTTGAAACTCCTCCCTTCCGTGAAATTCCGGTTGGCGCTGCTTTCGTATATAAACTCGCCCTTCAGCAGGACCGGGCGGTTTTTATTCTTTTTGTTCTCGAGCGAGAAGTTCCCTTTGAGCGTCGGAGCGAAGTATTCCCTGCTTCCGTTTGAATTACTGAAGGTGGAACTGGTGGCATAGACGTTTTCGTTACGTCCGCGCGAGGATACACTACGACTTGTGGAGCTGTAGTTGACGCTTCCGTCCAGTTCCATGCCTTTAACGTTCCCGGAGAAGTTGGCGCCCGCCCTGCTGTAGAGGGCGTCGCCCGCAGATCCTGTACCGACCTGATTGCGGCTGGTTGTGGTTATGGAAGCCTTGCCGGAGGTGTTGTGGACGTCTGCGGAGACGGTCTGCTGCTTTTTGCCTCCTATCCTGTTGGCATTGAATTTCACCCCGAAGCGACCGTGAGTCCCTACTCCCCCCTGCGAATTCAGCTTCCAGTTGTCCATCATGCTCTTCTTGATGCTGAGATCCAGGACAGGCTCGTCCTCGCCGTCCTCTACCCCGGAAAGGCGCGCCTGGTCCGACGGCCTGTCGTAGGCCCTCAGACTCTCGATCATATTAGCCGGTATGCTCCGCAGGCCCATAGTGACATCGCCTCCGAAGAAGCGCCTGCCGTTCACCAGAAGTTCCCTGACGGATCTCCCGTGAAGGGTAACCTTACCCGAGGCATCCACGTCCATTCCGGGTATTTTCCTGAGGAGTTCGTCCAGAGCGGCATCTTCACCCACGCGATAAGCCGCTGCGTTGTAAACGACCGTATCGCCTTTGACTTCTATGGGTTCGAGATTTGCGGTTACCGATGCCGCTTCGAGTTCCCCGGCGTTGATTACCGGCACTCCGGACCCGTCGTCAATCTCGGCGCCGCCTGCCCTTCCGGTCTCCTGGCCGAAAGCAGCGCTGGCCACCATAAATGCAATCGCCGATATTAACAGAAGTTTTTTCACGGGGCCAAAAACCAATGCTCGCCTTAGAACTTAAACTCCGCGCCGATCTGGACGGTGAAGTTGGAAGTGTCGATACGCTTTATGCGGTTTTCGATGGCGGCAAGCCCTCCTCCGGCAGGAGTCGTCTCGGTCTCCTCTACCACGTGACGGTCATTCTTGTGGGTGACGCGCCAGAAGCAGTCCACGCGGATGAACTTCAGGATATTGCTGATACCTGCGCCAAACTCGATGTAGGGGGTGTTGGAATATAGCCGGCGTGCCTCAGGATTGTCCGCATACAGGGCGGAAGTGCCTTTGGGGAACTGCAGGGGAGCCTTCATCCCGGAAGCCATTGCCGCGGCGTTGAGCGTACCGGAAGAATCCGTATAGCGGCCTATGTCCCCGTTATTCTCGTCCGACAGCCAGCCCCACGCGGCCTTAAAACTGAACTCCTCGCGCCAGCCGAATCTGCGGATGAGAGGAATCTTACCGAAGAAGAAGCCATTGAAGCAGTGGTTGTAGAAGATCGTTATCCACTCGTCCGAGGCAAACTCCATGTAATCCATGCAGGAGAAGGCGAAGCGGTCGAACATGTAGGTATTGTTGCCCTCGTGCATGTGCAGGAGCGGATAGGGAACTCTGCCATAGATCTTTCCGGCGTTAATGTAAATGCGGGATATACCGAAGGGAGGCACCCTCGGGTTCCAGCGCACCGTCACCTCCGGGCGGAAGTAGCCGAAGTCGTTCTTCCTCAGGCCAGGTACGGAGCCCGCCAGGGTAACGGTAATGGCCGGATAATCGGAATAAACGTACTTCTTTGTATATAGCCCGCGGTTAACCGTCTCGTCCTTGCACATACGGAGCGACAGGTACATCTCGTTAGCGGCCACTCCCGACACGGCGCTACCGTCCGGGGCGTACATAGGCACGTGATAGAGCTCATCCACCCAGGACCTCTCGGAAGAATAATACCGCCTGAAGTCAAACCCCACCTCGGCGTTGAACATCATCGAAAGCTCGTGCTTGTAGTTGCCCGAGAAGGCGGACATCATGGTCAGGCGGTTGCCGTGGCTGCCGCCGAAGATGGTAGCAAGAATATTGCCCTCCGACAGCGTATTGAGGCTGCTGCCCATCTGGTAGGTGTCGTATTTTGCATCCAGCGTGAGCTTGCGTTCGGGATCCCTGCTCCACAGGTGCTCCCACGTGGCTCCACCCTTAAGTTTATGATCCTTCGTGCCTATGGCCCCGTACAGGGTATATCTGTTGCTGCGGCTGAATTCCTTCGACGTGCGTATGCCCAGCTGGGGACGGCTCCCCTCAAGGGCGTTGCGGCTGTAAAGCTTGTGGTACGGGCCTATCTCTATCTTCCCTATCTCATAATAGCCGTTCACAAGGGTATATACCATGTCGTACAGGCTCTTGTACATAGGGACGGTCTTTACGCGGTCCACCATCTCGTACACGGCCTGCTCCTTCTCCGTCAGTGGCGACGGCCTCGCATCCGACCAGAACGCATCGTCCTTGCGCGTGGCGTCGGGCTCCACCCGGACTATTCCTCCTCCGCTCCCCGGTTTTTCGTCCAGCTTGAAGCGAACGTTGGAGTAAGTCATTTCCTTTTTGCCTATGAACGAAAGCAGCTTGGACGAATCCCTCAGCGACAGGGACAGGTCGGCATAAAGGCGGTCGCTCTTGTAGAACCACGTGGAATCCGGCTGGCGTTCGTACTCGGCGTCCAGCACCAGGTCGCGCAGCCAGTTGACGTTGGTGGTGTTCTTCATGTTGGCGTGGATGCTGCGCAGGGCGAAGTCCTCCACGTCGATGCGCATCTCACCGTCGAAAGTAGGGGTGGACACCAGCGACTTGGGATGATAGCGGACCAGCAGGGTCTTTCGGCCGTCCACCATCAGGGTATCGATGATGTAGTAGTTGTAAAACACGAGGCCTCCCTCCTGGATAGGGGAAGGGAAGGTAACGTCGAAGGCGTTTATGAAGGGCTTATAGAAGTTGACCTTGAGGTGCATGGAGCCGGTGAACTGGCTCAGCATATTGTTGCCGTCCGCGTTGATTCCGGAAATACGGTTGGCCTTTACGGTCTCTGTGTTCACCTCCGGCCTGCTGCTGTGACGCCTTTCAGCCAGGGTCTCGGAAATCATCACAGGCAGGTAGGGAACGCCGGATACGGCCGAGGTATCGATGTAGTCGAATACGAAGCCGAACTCCCTGCGGAAGCGCTTTCCGTCCAACTGCTCCGCCGGGTGGGTAAGGTCCAGCTCCATCTTGTTGTAAACGTCGCAGGTATACTCCGCATGTGCATCCGGGTCGTTCCGGTCGCGGTTCTTCTGTATGCCTGCAAGCAGCGCCCTAGCCTTTTTATTGTCGGCCTTCACCCTCGCCCCGGTAAGCCTGTTGTCGGTAAGGGGCAGTACGAAGTCCACCTCCGAGAAGGCCCCGGGATGGACCTCTTTTTCGCGTGTGTCGTAGCCCAGAAGCTGCGCTACCAGCACCGTGGCCGTCAGGTCCCGGCATTCGAGGTTGTAGTATCCGTCCAGGTCGGTGGTGATTCCGGTGGTGGTTCCCTTGAAGAAGACTCCCACGAAGGGGATCCCCTCGCCCTGTTCATCCGTCACACGGCCGCGCACCTTGGTCGTCTGCGCCCCGCAAAGCAGCGACGCAGCCAGCAGCAAAGCCGATAACACTATGCGCAGGCCGGTTTTCATGGAGCCAAATTACGGATTAACGTGGAACAATGCAAATACGGCGGAGCCGGAGCCGGACATGGCGGAGTAGGCTGCGCCGCGGGCGTAGAAGTCCTCCTTTAGGGCGGCTATTTCCGGGTGAGCCGGGAAGACCGAGCGCTCGAAGTCGTTGACCAGCAGGTTCTTCCAGGAAGAAACCGGAAGACGCAGTATTTCCGACAGAGGCAGGCCGGGGGCGGCATGGCCCGAAGCGGAAGAATCAATGTTCAATCCGGCGTACGCCTCGCGGGTGCTGACGGCAACGCCTTCGGGAATGGCGACCTCAATGCGATAGGAGGAGAGATCGATATCGAAGGGCTCCAGCAGCTCTCCGCGACCGCCTGCTAGCATGGGACGGTTGTAAACGAAGAAGGGGCAGTCGGATCCGAGGCGGGCTGCGTATGCCGCGAGGGCGGCATCGCCGAGGCCGAGCCCGAAGAGGGCGTCAAGCGCCCTGAGGGTGAAGGCCGCGTCGGCGGAACCTCCGCCGAGCCCGGCTCCGACGGGGGCGTTCTTTGTAAGACGGATAGCAACCGGACCTATGCCCAACTCATCCGAAAGCATCTTCCAGGCACGGGCAGTAAGGTCTCCGGAAGCATCCCAGCCGGTATAGCAGGGGCCGGAAACCTCTATGGAAAAGGCATCCGAACGCTCGATCTGCAGCTCATCGGCATACCCGTCGTAAGGCACGAAGAGCGTTTCGATGTCGTGATAGCCGTCGGGACGGCGACGGATCACGCGGAGGCCCAGGTTGAGCTTGACATTCGGGAAGAGCTTCATAAGCGGGCAAGTATCTGCCGGCGGTATTCCTCGGGGAGATACTTGAGCACCGGACTGATAAAGGAATGGATCTGGATGCGCCGGGCAAGCTCTTCGGGTATGCCGCGGCTGCGCATGTAAAAGAGTTCCTCCGGATTGAGCGACCCTGTAGTGGCTCCGTGGGAGCATTCCACGTCGTCGGCATAAATCTCCAGCTGCGGGCGTGAATCGATGAGTGCGCTGTCGGAGAGCAGCAGGGTGTGGTTCTCCTGGAAAGCCTTGGTCTTCTGCGCGTCCGGCGCTATGTAGATGAGGCCGTCGAACCCCACACGGGCGCTGCCTCCTGCTATCCCCTTGAACAATTGGGTGGAGGTGGACCCTCCGACGAGGTGCCGCACCCTCACGCGAAAGTTTACCTGCTCACTGCGGGGGCAGAGGTAAAGGCCGTATATCTCGAGTTTTACCCCCTCGCGCTCGATGCTGATGTCAAAGGGGACGTCGGCGCTGATCCCCGGCATTACCACGAACACCAGTCTCAGCTCCTCGGCCTCCTTCAGCGTCAGGCGCTTGGGAACCTCGTCGATACCTACCCTGTAAACCCTATCCATCTACCGAATCGAATCCTTTGGTTTCTATCTGTTCCGCCAGTTCCATCCCTCCGCTGCGGACTATGCGGCCGTCTTTCAGAATATGCACGCGGTCGGGGCGGAGAAGGTCGAGAAGCCTCCTGTAATGGGTTATGACTATGGCGGATTTGTCCGGGGTACGCAGGGAGTTAACCCCGTCCGCAACTATCTTGAGAGCGTCCACGTCAAGGCCGCTGTCGGTCTCGTCCAATATGCAGAACGAAGGATCCAGCATGGCCATCTGGAATATCTCGTTACGCTTCTTCTCGCCTCCGCTGAAGCCCACGTTGACCTCTCGCTTGGCAAACTCCCCCTTCATCTTGAGCATGGACATCTTATCCTTGAGCAGCTTGAGGAACTGAGCGGGAGTCAACTCGTCCTGCCCGAGGGCCTTGCGCTTCGAATTCACGGCACCCTTCATGAAGTTGGTAATGCTCACTCCGGGGATTTCCACAGGATACTGGAACGACAGGAAAAGCCCTGCCCAGGCACGCTCTTCCGGAGTCATCTCCAGAAGATTGCGCCCCATGAAGGTGACGCTGCCTGCTGTGACCTCGTAATCCGGACGCCCGGCAAGCACCGCGCTGAGCGTGCTCTTGCCGGCTCCGTTAGGGCCCATTATGGCATGTACCTCACCCTTGTTGATGGTGAGGTCCACTCCCTTGAGTATCTCCTTGCCGCCGGACGAGGCGTGCAGACCCGTAATTTGAAGAATTGTTTCCATTATCCTACCGATCCTTCGAGATTAACCGCGAGGAGCTTCTGGGCTTCGACGGCGAATTCCATCGGGAGCCTTTGAAGCACCTCCCTTGCATATCCGTTTACTATGAGGCCTACCGCATCCTCCGGGCCTATCCCGCGTTGGTTGCAGTAGAAGAGCTGGTCTTCGCTGATGCGCGAGGTGGTGGCCTCGTGCTCGACCAGCGACGTGTTGTTGAAGTTCTGTATCACCGGGAAGGTGTGTGCCCCGCAGGTGCTGCCTATGAGCAGGCTGTCGCAGCGGCTGAAGTTCCTCGCTCCAAAGGCACCCTTGCCCATGCGCACCAGTCCGCGGTACGAGTTCTCGCTATGCCCGGCGGAAATACCCTTGGAGACTATACGGCTGCGGGTGTTACGTCCCAGGTGTATCATCTTGGTCCCGGTGTCGGCCTGCTGCCAGTTGTTGGTGAGGGCTACCGAGTAGAACTCGCTGGTGGAACCGTCTCCCTGCAGCACGGTGGAAGGGTACTTCCAAGTAATGGCGGAGCCCGTCTCCACTTGTGTCCAGCTGAGGTGTGCCCCTTCCTTGCAGAGCCCCCTCTTGGTCACGAGGTTGAGTATCCCTCCGCGCCCCTGCGCATCTCCCGGATACCAGTTCTGCACGGTGCTGTAACGCACGTCGGCATCCTTCTCCACTATTATCTCCACTACCGCCGCATGGAGTTGGTTCTCGTCCCTCATTGGGGCCGTGCATCCCTCCATATAACTCACCGAAGAGCCCTCGTCAGCTATGATAAGGGTGCGCTCGAACTGCCCGGTGCCGCTGGCGTTGATGCGGAAATAACTGCTCAGGTCCATGGGGCATTTCACACCTTTGGGGATGTAGCAGAAGGAGCCGTCGGAGAATACGGCGGAATTCAGCGCAGCATAGAAGTTGTCGCCCACCGGCACCACCGAGGCCAGATACTTCCGTACCAGCTCGGGATGTTCCCGAACCGCCTCACTGAAGGAGCAGAAGATGATGCCCTTCTCAGCCAGGGTCTTGCGGAAGGTAGTGCTCACCGACACGCTATCGAATACGGCGTCCACCGCTACGCTCTCCCTGGGCTTCACACCAGCAAGCACCTCCCGTTCTCCTACGGGGATGCCGAGCTTGTCGAAGGTCTCCTGCAGGGCGGGATCTATCTCCTTCGGACGGTCGGAGTCCTTTTTGGGGGCGGCGTAATAGATTATATCCTGAAAGTCTATCTTCGGGAGGCGGCTGAGATGCCCCCAGGACGGGGGCGTCATCTTCTTCCAGCGGCTGAAGGCGTCCAGACGGAAATCCAGCAGCCATTGGGGTTCTCCCTTGAGGGAGGAAATCGTGCGGATTATTTCTTCGTTGAGACCCTTGGGGACAAATTCCTGTTGTATGTCAGTCACGAAGCCCTCCCGGTATTCGTGCTGCGTAACTGCAGGGATTATGTCCTGGACGTTTTTCATATAGGGTCAGCAAAGATAGCAAACTTTCTACAAAAGGTCGTTGATGACGATGGCCGCCATGGCCTCGACAATGACCGGGGTGCGCAGGGCGAAGCACACGTCGTGCCTGCCTTTCACCTGGAGGGTGACCTCCTTCTTTTTCTCGAAATTCCAAGTTTTCTGGGGTCTTGCTATGCTGGAAGTGGGTTTGACCGCTACGCGGAAGACTATGGGAGCGCCGTTGGAGAGGCCGCCGTTGATGCCGCCGGAACCGTTCTTGACCGGGCCCTCCGGGCCGAAGGGGTCGTTATGCTCGGAACCTTTCATGCGGGATGCCGCGAAGCCGTCGCCAAACTCTATCCCGCGGATGCCGGGAATTGCGAACATGGCGTGCGACAGGCACGATTCCAGCGAATCCCAGAAGGGATCGCCCACTCCTACTCCGAGTCCTGTGACCGTACACTCCACTATTCCTCCGAGGGAATCGCCCTCTTCGGCTGTCTTATGCAGGAGTTCGTCCCAGCGGCTGCTGTCGGGTTCGCCCCCTATCTCCACCAACCTGGCCTCAACCTTTATGTCGAGTTTCTCCTTCCCGCCCTCGGCATTGGCATACTCAGCGTTGAGCATCTTCTTTGCAACCACACCGGCCGCCACTATGGGCAGGGTGAGCCTCCCGGAGAAATGACCTCCCCCGCGGGGGTCGTTTGCGAAGTTGTATTTTACGCTCGCCACGAAGTCGGCATGCCCGGGACGGGGAGTGTCCAGGAACTGGTCGTAATCCTCGCTGCGCACGTTGGAGTTCCAGAAGATTATGGTGAGGGGGGCTCCCGTGGTATAGCCTTCATATACCCCGCTCAGTATCTTGGGCCTGTCGGCCTCCTTGCGCGCCGTGGTGCCGAGGGCTCCCGGGGCGCGACGGGCTATGTCCGCGTCGAAATCTTCCTCGCAGAGGGGGATGTTCTCGGGTACTCCGTCCAGCACTACCCCGATGGCAGGGCCGTGCGACTCCCCGAAAATGGAAACTTTGAAAAACTGACCGAATGTATTCATGCTATTCCACTTGTTCGAATGGTTTTGAAGGGTTGCCAGTCCAGCGGTAAAGCACCACCCGGCACCCCTGCTTCTTCTTTTTGCCTGTCTTCTGCGCAAACAGCCACCAGCCGTCGCCTACCGTACAGAACCCGGTGCTGCCATATGCGAAACGCCATCCGCGCAAACCCGTAGTCCCGTCCTTGACTCCCATATCCGCCAGGGCAAGCGTCGGGTGCTCCCCGTCGTCTTCCAGCCCCTTGAGAGTTTTGACTAACGGCTTCTGGCTCACCGGCACTGCGAAGAGGTCGTAATTGGGGAAGCCGGGCTTCTTGCCCTTGTAGACCGCCAGGAAGATATTGCCTGTCAGGGGATCGTAGGCCATGTTCTGCACTCCCCAGTTGGTATTGCCGGTATATACGAAGTACTTGTTCAGGGCCTTCTTGAACTTGCCGGGCTTGTATTCCAGTATTACCTGATGGTCGTTGTCGGTGCGGGAGATGTCGCCGTAGATGCCGTAAGCCACATACAGCCGGTTTCCCTTCCCGCCACCTATCGCAGGGGCTATGGCCATTCCGTCGATGCCGGAGCATCCGTACTTCTTCTTATAGTCCTTCGTGGCCTCGGTAACCTCATATTGCTTCATGGTCCAGCGGTCCACGTCTATCTCGGCTATGTAGAA